>JBCBGJ010000164.1:0-5922 GCA_038526925.1 Pseudomonadota bacterium | reverse complement strand
GACCAGCGCTATCCACGCGCCGGTCGTCCCAACGCGATTGTCGATCTGTTTGTGCGCGATATGGCAACTGGCGCGGTCACGCAAATCAATTGGCGCCGCGATGATTGGGGCCCAGCGACCGATCAATACCTGGCCCGCGTCTATTTCCGCAAAGGCCGCACCGGCGGAGAGAACCTGTTCATTGGCCGGATCAATCGCGACCAAACTGACTATGACATCACCACCATTCGGATGCCGTCAAACGGCGAGCAAATGGCGACAGATCCGGCCTATGTGTTCAGCGAGATCCACGAGACTTGGATCAATCTGCAGAGCGATTTCAGTACCGCCGCATTCATGTACACGCTGAGCGCCGAAACGCCGGGCGGGCATCGTCAGATCCTCGCCAGCCGCGCCGATGCGCGCGAAGAATTTGTCGCGCTAACACCAGAAGCTTTCACCGTTGATCGCTTGGCTGGCGTTTTGGAAGATGCGGGCAAAATCTTCTTCACGGGGTTCGGCGACACCCCTCTTGAACGGCACCTTTACAGCATCCCCATCGATGGCGGTGAGCCGACACGGATCACCGAGCTGGGCAAATTCTGGGCTGTCACTATGGCGCCGGACGGCGAGAGCTTTGTCGGTGTCAGCTCTAGCCCAACCCAACCCTCACAAACGGGGCTCTACCGCGCCGATGGCTCTTTGATCACTTGGATCGAGGAAAACAAACTGGATGAGACGCATCCCTATGCGCCCTATCTCGAAAACCATACCGTCCCCGAATATGGCACGCTGACCGCGGATGATGGTCAGACGCTTTATTACTCGGTTCAACTCCCTCCAGACTTCGATCCAGGCAAAAAGTACCCTGCCCTCGTTGAAACCTATGGCGGGCCGCACGCGCAAACCGTCAATCGCAATTGGGAACGCCTGTCTGACCAGTTCTATTCGCGGGCGGGCTATGTCGTCTTCCGCCTCGATAATCGCGGCATGGCCAATCGCGGTCGTCAGTTTGAAGACGTGATCTATCGCCAGATGGGCATTCCGGAGGTTCGGGACCTCTTAGTCGGAGTCGATTGGCTGAAATCTCAGCCTTATGTCGATGGCGACAAAGTCGGCATCCAGGGCTGGTCTTATGGCGGGTATATGACGCTAATGACCATCCTGCAGGCGCCCGAAGGCACGTTCGCAGCGGCGGTGGCCGGCGCACCTGTCACCGATTGGGCCCTGTACGATACGTTCTATACCGAGCGCTATATGGACACCCCGCAAGACAATGCCGAGGGCTATGAGAAATCTTCGGTATTTTACCATTTGGATCAGCTCAAAACCGAGCTGCCGAACCTGATGCTGATCCATGGTATGGCGGACGATAATGTCACGTTCGATAATACGACCCGCTTGATGGCGGAGTTGCAACAGCGCGGAACTGTCTTCGAATTAATGACTTATCCCGGCCAGCGTCATGGTATTCGCGGGGAAAAGCTGGGGACGCATCTTATGAAAACCCGAATGAACTTCTTAAACCGGCATTTGAAAGAGGAGTAAGACAATGATGCGATCGATTGTGGGGACGATCGGATTACTATTTGTGGTCGGAACAGCGGCGGCACAAAACTTGTTCGAGGTCACACCTGAGAAAACACTGCAGGATGTCCCGGTGATAATCGAGCCAAACACGGACCGGATCGCCATTGATCCGGATGGCATGCGCCTCATCGTTAGACCGGAATACACCAAAGACTCCGCGATCGAAACGCGCATCGAGATGTGCATGAAGCAAGGCGCGTCTGCCGAAAACTGCCGCTGCCGCGCCGAAACGACGGCAGAAATCCTGGAAGAAGCAGATTTCAATGAAGAGACCTGGCATCTGGAGTCCGAGAACCAAAACGGCTTACGAGATTTCCAAAACCGCATGCTCGCAGAACAGCCCGATCGTATGTTTGAACTCGGTGAGGCTCTCGGCAACTGCCCCGCGAGCATGATGCGTTTGGAGTAACCCGCTTGATCAAGCCTTGGAAAACGCTCGGGAGCAAGCTGACATACAAAGACGATTGGTTGACGGTGCGATCACATCGTTTGGAACAGCCGAACGGGACGATCCTAGACCCGTTCCACGTCATTGAAGGATCAGAATGGGTTTGCATCTGCGCGCTCACAGACGATGGCCAAGTCCTTGCCATTCGCGAGTTTCGAGTGGGGGCGAATGCGGTCACACTCGGCCTCGTGGGCGGCGGACAAGAACCGAGCGACTCCGATGCATTATCCGCGGCGCGCCGCGAGCTCGCGGAAGAAACAGGGTATGTCGCTGACGAGCTGGTCCAGATCGGCCGCGCCTATGCGAATTGGGCCAATCAAGACAATCAGATTTCTTACTTTCTAGGGTTTGGGGCTAAGCCGACAACGCAACAGAAGCTGGATATCGGCGAGGATATTGAACCTGTTTTGGTTCCGTATCATGAGTTCTTGGCCTATGACTTTGAGGGACCAAAACAAACACATCATGCCGCGGCCCTGTTCTATGCTGAACGGTATTTCAAGCGACATCCAGAAAGACGCCCGAAGTGATCAAACCTTGGAAAATTCTCGAGAGTAAGCAGACTTTTCGAGACCAGTATCTCGGCGTCCGGACGGATAAGTGCGCGCGCGCTGATGGCCATGTGGTGGAGACCTATCATGTCATTCAGCAAACGCCTTGGGTGACGATTGTTCCGGTCACGGACGCTGGAAACTTGGTTTTGGTGCGGGAGTATCGCCACGGCGCGCAGAAGATCCTGACCGCGCTTCCAGGCGGCGTTTCAGATCCTGGCGAAACTGATTGGGAAGCGGTTGGGCGCCGCGAATTGGTGGAAGAGACCGGCTATGAAGCGCGTGAGATGCATTTGATCGGCCGGTGTTATCCGAACCCCGCCATCCAGGACAATGAGCTCTTTTACTATTTGGCACTCGGCTGCACGCCCTCTGCCAAACAATCTCTGGACCCAAACGAAGAGATCGAAACCCTCGAGATGCCTTACTCAGAATTTCTCGCCTATGAGGATTTCGAGGTGCAGCACGCTCTGCATTCTGCCGCGCTCTTCTATGCAGAACGCTACTTTTTCAAACATCCAGAGCTGCGTCCTAACGCGTAGAGAGGCTTGCCATCACCCAGCATGGCGAGGCTAATGCAGCCACGCCACGTGGAGGACATGTCATGCCAGCCTTTCAACCAACCGCGGACCAGTTTCGGGCATTTCGGGACGACCCTCATGAGGGTCCAGTCAGCCAAGTGAACCTACTCAAGTTCCGCGTTAAAGCCGAGTACAAAGAGGGTGATCCTGAATTTGGTGAAGACTGCTCCGGTGAGGCTGCCTATATCCGCTACTCCGAAGCGTTCACAAAAGCGGCAGCCGAAGTTGGCGGCAGGACCAGCTTGCTCGCCACGGTGGAGCGATTTTTCATTGGCGGCGGGAATTGGGATGGCGTCCTTGTGAACACTTTTCCGACTCGGCAGACTTTCATCACGACGCTGAATCATCCAGACTATAAGTCTATGTCCCGGCACCGCGATGCTGGGCTGCTCTGCCAAGAGCTGATCGTAACGCGGCCGCTTTGGTTGCATGGAGAAGAACAATGAAATGGCTCTTGATTGCCCTTGCCGCCCTCGCGGCGCTTGCTGCTGCGGCCTATGGCGGTTTGATTTGGATGATCACCAAAGCGCCTGCGCCGCTTGAAGACGGTCCCGTCCTGTCGCTTAGCCAGGGTGATATTCAAGCCGGGCTCGATGCTGGCAATTCGGATATTCTTCAGATCAACGGCATTCCATTTGCGGCCCCGCCGGTTGGTGACCTCCGCTGGCGCGCGCCTCAGCCCGCCCTTGATTGGGACGGCGTCCGCGATGGCAAGGTCTTTGGCGCAGAATGCATGCAAGCCCGCTCTGGCAGCGGCGAGTTTTTGAATGACTTGCTCAACGGGATGGGCCTGAATGCGGTTCAACGCCATCTCGCGATGATCGCGCTGCAAAGCGGGCCGCCACCGACCGAGAGCGAAGACTGCTTGTTCCTGAACGTGCGCACGGCGAACGCGGGTGGCAGCGACCTACAACCGGTCATGGTCTGGATCCATGGCGGCAGCCACCAAACAGGCGCGGGGTCACAGAGCATTTATCAGGCCAATCAATTGGTCGAGAACGGCACTGTCCTGGTCACCGTCAATTACCGCTTGGGACCGTTTGGCTATGTCGCGCACCCGGCGCTGAGCGCAGATGATCCACGTGGTGTTTCAGGCAATTATGGACTGCTCGACCAAGTCGCCGCTTTGGCTTGGATCAAAGATAATATTTCGGCTTTTGGCGGGGATCCTGACAATGTCACGATCTTCGGCGAGAGCGCAGGCGCGCAATCGGTCACTGAGATTATGTCGACACCGCTCAGTGAAGGGCTGTTCCACAAAGCGATCCTTCAGAGCGGAGCCTCGAGCTACAATGCCAACGGTCTGACGACCGCGATTGAAGGCCGGATGAGCATGCATGATGCGGGACTGGAATTCTTTGACGGGATCGCCGCTGCGGATGCGAGTGCCGCAGATCTCCGCGCCATTCCAGCTGATGAGATTGTCGCTCATATTGCCAATAAGCAGCACCTAGGCGGATACGCACTGCCCACAGTTGATGGCGTCGTCATTCCAAAGCTTATGGGCGCCGCAATTCGTGACGGCGACATCCACAATGTGCCGATCCTCGCCGGCTATAATGCCGATGAGGCAACGCTTTTCTATCCGAGCATGCAGGTTCCGACCGTACTGACCCCAGAGTTTCCGGAAGCCCTAGACGACCGTCTCGCCCTGCTGCGTGAGCTCTATGGCAACGAAGATGCGGACGCCTTGATTGATCTGTACGGATTAGATGATCCTGAGACCTATCAAACCGCAGAAATGAACATGCTGGGAGATGATCTCTTCGGCGTCCATATGCGCTTCTTGGCGCAAGCGAACACGCAAAGCGGCATGCCATCTTATCTGTATCACTTCACACGCGTACCACCGTCCAAGAGCCAGACAATCGGGGCCTTCCACGCCGCTGAAATCTTCTTTGTCTTTGGATCGCACAGTCCACTGGCTGGGCTCACGGAAGAGGATGAAGTCCTGACAGCGGCAATGGGCGCGTATTGGACGAATTTCGCCAAGACTGGCAATCCGAATGGCGCTAACCTTCCCGATTGGCCGGTCTATGACGCTGCCAGCGACGAATGGATGACCTTCAACCCGTCAATCGAAGTCAAAGCCGGCGTCCGCGCCGAAAAGCTCGATATCATGGAACGCCAGCTGCTCAGTCGGATTCAGGCCGCTGTGCCGCAGATCACACCGCAAGTGGACGAACCCGTCCTAGCGCTAGGCGGTGAGGAGGCTCCGGCAGATAGCCTCCAGCCCTAACAGGTCATCTTCATCGAAAGCATCTGCTTGCTCGCTGTCGACATCTAATACGGCAGCGAGCGCGCCTTCCGCGTTAAAAACCGGGACGACGATCTCGGAATTGGTCCGGCTGTCACAGGCGATGTGACCCGGGAAAGCATGCACGTCTGGCACGATGATACTCTCTTTGCGGTCTGCACAAGCGCCGCAAACGCCTTTTCCAAAAGGGATCCGCAAACAGCCGAGCATGCCCTGGTATGGCCCAACGACAAGCTCTTCAGGCTTCAAAGGGTCAACAACGTAAAACCCCGTCCAAAAGAAGCGCGGAGAGAAAGCCTGTGACAGCAAACACGCGGCGCTCGCATAACGTGCAGGGACATAGGTCTCGCCCGCCACGACGCTGTCGATTTCGGCTTTCAGCTCTGTATAAGTCTCTGCGCGGGTCATAGGTCGCCTCTAAAATTGAAGCGCTCATATCAGTCGTCGAACGCTAGACCACAAGCCCCTAAGAACCGCGCCGCCAATTGTCTTGAGTGATTGTGATTGCATGGTCAG
>JBCBGJ010000163.1:0-5940 GCA_038526925.1 Pseudomonadota bacterium | reverse complement strand
AATTTCAATCAGGGAAACAGAAGGCGAAGACGACAACACCCTCTGACCACTTAGTTTCCTCCCCGGCGGCACTGGCACGTCACCACCTCCTCCTCCCCCTCCACCACCGCCGCCTCCGGCACCATCAAGCACGGCGTTCTCAACGGAAGAATCGACAGCGTTGTTTTTGACTCAGGCCACATTTGGTCCAACGCAGGAAGATATCACTCAGCTCACCGGCACAGCCCCCTCCGATTGGATCCTTGCTGAGTTTGGCAAAGCACCGAGCCTTAATCTCAACTATGTCCTGACAGAAATCACCGAAGACGGGGCGCGCGATGATGAAGGGCAACTCTCTTTTGAGAAGCGCCAAACCCCCACATTCTCGTTCTGGATCAATGCCATCGAAGGCGACGATCAACTGCGCCAAAGAATGGCTTTCGCGCTTTCGCAAATCTTGGTCATTTCACACGCAGAGGGGAACTTCCTGTTCGAAGTCCCAAACACGGTGGCCCACTACCAAGATATTCTGGTCAGTAATGCGTTCGGAAATTATCGCGACCTGCTTGAGGACGTCACCTACGCCCCGGCGATGGGGGAATACCTCACCTACCTGCAGAACGTAAAAGGCGATCCTGATATCGGACGAATGCCAGATGAGAATTATGCGCGCGAGGTGATGCAGCTCTTCTCGATTGGCTTGGTTGATCTGAACATGGACGGCAGTACGATCACGCAGAACGGTGTTCCGCTGGAATCTTACTCCAATGCGGACGTTACCGGCCTGGCGCGCGTGTTTACTGGGTTGAGCTTGTCGGGCGGCGAGTTTTTCTTTGATTTTCGGACATTGCCTGACGATGCCTTTCACACGCCAATGGCAACATACCCCGAATGGCACTCCGAACTCGAGAAGACGTTTTTGGGCACGACAATCCCCGCAGGCACGGGGCCTGAAGAGAGCATTGATCTCGCGCTCGACGCGCTCGTGGATCATCCAAATACGGCGCCTTTCCTGGCCCGCCAACTGATCCAACGCTTTGTCACAAGCCATCCAGAACCAGACTATATTGAGCGCGTGGCGACGGCGTTTGCCAACGGCCAGTTCCAGCTGCCAAATGGATCTACAGTCGGGGATGGTCGGCGCGGCGACTTATCCGCCACGATCGCTGCAGTATTATTCGATCCAGACGCCCGCGACGCCTCGAATAGGGATGAGGACAGTTTCGGAAAAATTCGAGAACCTGTTTTGCGATTTATCCAATGGGCACGTGCCTTTGACGCCGGAACGGTCACGCCGGAGCACACTTTCCCGCTTTGGAATACGACCTTTGGCGGCGGCCTTTCCCAAGCGCCTTACAAGTCACCCTCGGTGTTTAACTTCTATCGACCTGGTTATGTTGCACCAGGTACGGAAACAGGTGCTGCCGGATTGACGATTCCCGAACTCCAAATCGTGAATGCCAATTCAATTTCGAACTATGCGAACTTCATGACGTATTTCACGTTTGCGTTTGCGGCAAATGGGTCGGACGAACCGTCCACCACCAGCTTTATTCCTGACTATTCTGATGAGCTGGCGCTCGCCGAAAACCCAGCCGCCTTGGTCGATCATCTCGATCTGCTGCTGACCTTTGGCTCTACGTCGGATGAGACAAAAGCCACAATCGTTACGTTCCTGAACGATGTCGCGCTCGAGAACCCCAGCGACCCCGACTATAACGGCCCGTTTTTGCGCGTGGGCTTAGGCGTTCTGATGATGATGACATCACCCGATTACGTGGTGCAAAGATAGGAGGACATGATATGAAACAGACACGCAGAACCTTCCTTACCGGCGCGAGCGCGCTGAGCGCTGCCACCCTTACCGGTATCGGTAGCTCGCTATCCGCATTCCAAGCCAGCGCCGCAGAAACAAGTGGGTACAAGGCCATTGTATGCCTCTTCTTCTTAGGCGGCTTAGATGGGCACGATACGGTTCTTCCGTATGATCAAGCATCCTACGACCGATACGCTCAAATTCGCGCACCGTTGCTTGGTCTGTATGACAATATGCAAGGTGGCTCGACCCGTGCGCGGGACCGGCTACTCCCGCTATCTCCCGCTAACGCCGCGAGTTTTGGGGGACGCCAGTTCGCTCTTCCCGAGGAACTTAGCGGGATCAAAGGACTATTTGATGACGGCAATGCCGCGATTGTCGGCAATGTAGGTCCTCTTCTTCAACCCATTACCAAAACCCAATTTGAGAATGATAGTGCCCCTCAGCCGAAACGGCTGTTCTCTCACAATGACCAACAATCCACTTGGATGTCGAGCGAACCAGAAGGCGCACAGTTTGGCTGGGGAGGACGGTTTGCAGATGCCGTCCTGGCCGCGGGGGCCAATCCTGGCGCTCAAGATTTCTCGACCATCACAAGCCTCGGGAACGAGCTGTTTTTGACGGGCTCACAAGCCATACCTTACCAAATCGGCTTGGACGGAGCGCCCGAAATCGATGCGCTGAATTTCTTTGAGGGGGCGGAGAACCAGTCAGATCCGGACTCCATATATCAGAAACTTAGAGACCACTTCGAGGCGATGGATTTTAATAGCTCGAACCTGATAGATCGCGATATCTCGAACGCTATGCGGACGGCTCTAACAACGAATGAAACTTTCAATGAAGCGTTTGAATCTATTCAACCTTTCTCAACATCGTTTCCTTCGAACTTCCTCGGACAGCAGTTACAGGCCGTCGCGAACACGATCGCCATCCGCGATGCCCTTTTGGTCAACCGCCAAGTGTTTTTCGTTGCCATTGGCGGCTTTGACACTCATTCAAACCAAGCCAACGACCTGCCCGCTCTTCAGCAGGAAATCGATGGCGGCGTCGTCGCTTTCTATCAAGCGATGCAAGAGATCGGACTGGGCAGTGATGTAACTCTATTCACCGCCTCTGACTTCGGTCGAACGCTTGCAATTAATGGCGATGGAACAGATCACGGTTGGGGCAGCCACCATTTCGTTATCGGTGACGCCGTACAGGGCGGTCAGATCTATGGTGATATCCCGCCCTACGATTTCGATCATGACCAAGATGCCGGAAGCGGCCGACTCATTCCAACAACGTCAGTAGAGCAGTTTGCTGAGCCACTTGGACGGTGGTTTGGTTTAACAGATGCGGAGATCGCCGCCGCGCTTCCGAACCTCACAAACTTTACGTCTGGACCCGCCTTCGTTTAGTGGGTCCAAGGCTGCTTGCGATTGGCCGCGAAGTTTTCTGAGTAAGACTTCACCAAGCGCTTAACCTCGCGAGGCTCTTCAACCGCGAACGTTAGGCCTTCGCGCTTTGCGTAGGCAATGGCTTGTTCGCGGCTATCAAAGTGAAGGCGAACTTGCCCGGTTGTGTCATCGATACTGGTCCAACCCATAACGGGGTCACTGGACCTTTTGGCTCCGGAGACGAACTCTAACACCCATTCTTTCGTTTTGCCGCGGCCAGATTGCATTGCAGTCTTCGCAGGCTTGTAGATACGGGCATCCATGTAGACCATCTCCTAGAGAAGAAACTGGTCGGAGCGATAGGATTCGAACCTACGACCCTCTGGTCCCAAACCAGATGCGCTACCAGGCTGCGCCACGCTCCGGCCTCCCGGTATACTGTCGGTTTTCTGGGTTTCAACCCTATTTTTGCGGTCTTCGCAGTGTTCTGAATGTCGCATCTGCGCGCACGGCCAAACGCTCACCATTTATCAGGAAATCGGCAGAAACTTGAACTAAATCATTGGCATAGCTTTGCACTGTTGGGTGCGCTTCGAGCCAGTTGTGAAGCCGAACAGTCTCCAAGAAGTGTAAAGTCAGTTTCAAGGTCACCGACATTTTTTTCGTTTCAGCCCAAACAGCCATCGCTAAAGAGCGATCTGCAAACGCGCTGGCCATGCCGCCGTGCAGAAATCCCATACTGTTGCAATGACGATCTAATACGAACAGACCGCTGCGAACATCGCCGTCCGCGCTGGCTTCATAAACCGGTCCATTATGGTTCGAAAACTTCCCACGCGATTTTGAGAGCGCAAATCCTTCCGGCACGACAAGATGCGCGGGAAGGTCTTCCTCTCTCATATGAACTTATTCCGCGGGTGTTTCAGCGTCAGCATTGCCGAACAATGGATGCTGCACAGTGTCTCCTGGAAAAATACCAAGCTCCGCGGCAAGCCCGCCATTGAGCTCCAGCACAGCGCGCACTGGGACCCCTGGAGTAATTGTACGAAGCGATCCTGGTACGGTATTGCGCGCGATCATCTCAACATATCCGTCCTCGGCGATGAACAACATATCGAGTGAAATCAGCGTGTTCTTCATATACATCCCCGGCTCGCGCGGCGGATTGAAGTCAAACAGCATCCCTTTGTCGGCATCCATGCTTTCGCGATCCATGAGGCCGAAAGAGATTTCTTCAATGTCGTTCGCAACCTCAACGGTAAACTCATGAACCGTGTCATTCGATACAATTGATAGAGGCGTAACCTCCATTGGATCGGCCGAGCTCGGGAGTGTTGAAAGAGAAAGGGCTGCGAAAGCAGAAGGAAGAATACGTTTCATAGCGATACCTGTAGCTGCGCCATACTTTCTGAGCAAGCAAGAGCGGGCAGAGATCGCTAATTTTTTACCGCGATGACGCTTTCGCCCTTATTGCCGCTTCCGGCGACAATGTCGATCATCATGCCGGTTTCGAGCGAGTCGATTCCCGCACGCCGCATGACTGAAATATGGATGAAAATATCGGCAGCGTCGCCAGGCCGATTGACGAATCCAAACCCTTGCGCCGCGTTAAACCACTTCACCACGACCCGCTCATAGACAACGGCCTCGCCTTTATCGCGCATGATCGATGCTTTGGGTCGGTCCATCTCAATAATGTTGAGGACCTGCCAGCCGCGATCTCGCTCGACGATGTCACAGACAATACGCGATCCCTCATCCGCTGAGCTTTCGCCATATGCGCGTAAACACGAAACGTGGAGCATGACATCCTGGTTGAGCATCACGCCTTCAACAGATTCCGGCACAACAAACCCATAGCCTTTTACCGTGTCGAACCATTTGACTCGACCGATCAGGCGAACGCCTGGTTCAGGACTCATTTCTGGGACTTGTTCAGCCGCGTTACTCAAAGCACACCCCCGTGTTAACCATATTGTTAGACTGAGAGCGGCGACCTGTCACGCAGCTTTGATCACTGAGCCGACAGAATCTGCATTAGCGGTGGTAAAAGTGGCACTCCCTAGGGGAATCGAACCCCTCTTTCCAGGTTGAAAACCTGGCGTCCTAACCGATAGACGAAGGGAGCGCATGGGCTGCGCCCGAGACGTGCCCATAGAAAATCACTGGCGGGCGATCAAGTGCTTTTTTTCGGTTATGTGGCACCTGGCAGAAGATCCTAGGCAAAGGCTGCGTCTTCAAGCTCAAACTGCGCCGCTTCGCCGCCCCGCCAGGTATCGGGTGTGATTCGTCCGGCAAGGTGCAGGCGCTGTCCAGCGGAGTTCTGCAAAGCGTCACCGAGGGGCTCTCCCACCACCCCGAAGGCGATGCCGCGAGCTGTCCGTCCCAAGCCATCTTCGATGGTGATCGACAGATGCTTGTCCCCGACAACACGGCTGTGCCGCAGCGTAACATCGGCCAGGACGAACCTTGGCTCGGGATTGCCTGATCCGAAGGGGCCCGCGGGTGCTATGGCCTGGCATGTTTGTCCGTGCACAGACCCCAAGGCCAACACGCCATCGAGGGTCAATGGATGCTCCTCCGTGGCCGCCGCGATGGCTGGTCCGAGGCGCGCATCAAGAAAGTCACGAAAGGGCGAAAGTTGATCCTCCGTCAAGGAGAGACCCGCAGCCATTTCGTGCCCACCCCCCTAGCTTCGAGTTTGGCAGCGATGGTTTCAGCTTGGCTGGGGTCATCCGTGGTCAGAAGGTCAAAGGCCACACG
>JBCBGJ010000162.1:0-5945 GCA_038526925.1 Pseudomonadota bacterium | reverse complement strand
ACAATGGCCGCGAATATATAGAAGGCGATCAGTTCCACGAGCTAAGCCCCAGTTCCCTTCCGGCGGTTACCCGCCCCTCATTAGCGGGCGCTACCGGTAAGGTGCGTCCAGTTCCAAATTTTTAGCGATAAGCCGCTCCCAGCGATCCCCATTCGCCAGCAGTTTATCTTTATCGTAGTAAAGCTCTTCACGCGTCTCGGTCGCAAACTCAAAGTTTGGTCCCTCGACAATCGCATCGACAGGGCAAGCTTCCTGACAGAAGCCGCAATAGATGCATTTGACCATATCAATGTCGTACCGCGTCGTGCGGCGCGATCCGTCTTCGCGAGGTTCCGCTTCAATCGTGATCGCTTGCGCCGGGCAGATCGCTTCGCACAGCTTACAGGCGATGCAGCGCTCTTCGCCATTCGGATACCGGCGCAGCGCGTGTTCACCGCGAAACCGCGGACTGACCGGGTTCTTCTCGAACGGATAATTCACCGTGGCTTTACGGCGAAACATCTCGCTCAGGCCAAGGCCGAACGCGGACAGGAAGTCTGTCAGCATCGCACCGCGAATGGTTTGCATCAAACTCATTAGAGTGTCCCCAGGAATGCGGATGTCACCGCGACATGCCCAACCATAAACCAAGCTGGATACAACGCTTTGACGATAGGAGCTAAGACGAGGGCGCCGGAGAAGATCATGCTTGAACTCCTGCGTACACGACGTACCCGCCAACAATAACAACGGCGGCGAGCGCTGTTGGTAGGAAGATCTTCCATCCGAGGCGCATCAGCTGATCATAGCGATAGCGTGGGACGACAGCTTTCACGAGCGCGAATAGGAAGAAGAAGAAAACAAGTTTCGCCATAAACCAGGCCAAGTGCCCAAGATTGACGATCCAGGCCGGGAACATGTTCACAAAGTCCGCGCCCATTGGGATCGGGCCGTGCCATCCCCCTAGGAACAACAGCGCCATCATTGCGCACATGAGCACGATGTTCAGGTACTCACCGAACATGAAGAGCAGATAAGGCGTCGCCGAGTATTCTACTTGATATCCCGCCACCAATTCAGACTCCGCTTCTGGCAGATCAAATGGCGGACGATTGGTTTCGGCGAGCGCCGACACGAAGAACATCACAAATGCCACAACCATAACCGGTAACATCAGAGGGTGCTTGAGCGTTAGGAGGTGCCAGGTGAATAGACCACCATCCTGGGCATTGACGATCTCAGTCAGGTTCATCGAGCCTGCGAGCAGGATTACGGTGATGATGATCAAGCCAATAGAGACTTCATAGGACACCATCTGAGCGGCGCTTCGCAGCGACCCAAGGAATGGGTATTTCGAGTTAGAGGCCCACCCCCCCATAATGATGCCATAAACACCGAGCGATGAGATCGCGAACAGGTACAAGATTCCGACATTGATGTCAGAGATAACCCAACCCGGCGCGACCGGAATGGCCGCCCATGCCGCAAAGGCGAGGGTAAGAGTAAGGATCGGCGCCAGCAAGAAGACGGTTTTGTTCGCGCCGGCAGGAATGATGATTTCTTTGAGCAGGAACTTCCCGAAATCGGAGAAGCTCTGCATCAGGCCGAACGGGCCCACAACGTTTGGCCCCTTCCGCATCATTACAGCCGCCCAAACCTTACGGTCCAGCAAAAGCAAGAACGCGATCGATAGTGACAAGACGAGCGTGAACAAGCCGACTTGGCCGAGCACCAAGAGCCACCCCGTAAGCGCGCCGTATTGTTCGATCAAACCACTCATCGCGCCGCCCTACTCCGCTGCCATTGGGGTTTCAAGACCCTGTTTCTGTAGAGAACACTCTGCCATCGTTTTGGACGCCCGTGCGATCGGGTTCGTCATGTAGAAATCACCAATGGCTGCGGTGAATGGCGCGCTGCCAAGACTGCTACCCCCCGACGTCACTTTTTCTTTCAGGGCTTCGGCGCCTTCATGACCTGGCGCATATCCAAGACCTGCAAAAACTGGATTCGCTTCGCGCAGAGCCGCGCGCAGATCGTCTGCCGAATCGTAGGGGAGCTTCTTCCCGAGCACATCTGAAAGCGCTCTCAAGATCGCCCATCCTTCGCGGGCCTCGCCTTTTGGCTGCACCGCGCGGCGGGTCATTTGAACGCGGCCTTCTGTATTCACATACGTCGCCGCCATTTCTGTGTATGCGGCTGAAGGCAGAATGATATCCGCCTTGCTCGCACCGGCGTCGCCATGGCTGCCAATGTAAATGATCTTTGCATTGCCTGTTCTGGAGAGATCCACCTCGTCAGCGCCGAACAAGACGATAGCATCCATGCCGCCGCCCAGAATTCCTGCTGTGTCTGCACCGCCTTCACCCGGAAGGAAGCCGGTATCGAGCGCGCCCACGCGGCCAGCCGCTGTGTGGAGCACACCAAAGCCTGCCCAATCTTCTTTGATCGCACCGATGCTGTGAGCCGCTTCATTTGCCGTTGCGTGGATGGCAGCTCCGTCTTCACGTGCCAGTGCGCCTTCGCCCACCACAACCATTGGCTTTTCGAAGCCTGACTGTTTCGCGATCTCAGCAATAGCGGATGGATCAGATCCTAGGTGCGTATAATCGTATGTCAGATCAGATGCTTCGCCGATGACGAAGACCTTCAGCTCATTCCAGAGCCAAGCTTTCCGAATGCGAGCATTCCAAACCGCAGCTTCAACACGCGGATTGGTGCCGACCAGGAAAAGTGCGTCGGCGTCTTCTACCGCAGCGAGCGGCGCATTCATCAGATAATGCTCGCGCACGCCAGACGTTCCGTAGGTTGCGCCTGCAGGGCGGCAATCTGTGTTCTGAACCCCCATTGCGCGGGCAAGATCCAAGGCCGCTTTCGCTTGTTCAACCTCAACCAGGTCTCCGGCAACGAAGCCGATCTTTTCAGGCGCGGCAGACAGCGCATCCTTCGCTGCAGCAAATGCCTCTCCCCAATTTACAGGGGTTAGTTTGCCGTCGCGCCGAACGTAGGGCTTGTCCAGTCGCTGACGCGCGAGGCCATCCCAGATAAAGCGAGACTTATCAGACAGCCATTCTTCATTCACTGCCTCATTGATCACCGGCATGATACGCATGACAGCGTCGCCTTTGGCGTCGACGCGGATATTTGCCCCCATGGCGTCCATAATGTCGACGCTCTCAGTTTTACGTAGCTCCCAAGGGCGCGCATTGTAGGCGTAAGGCTTGGAGGTCAGGGCGCCGACCGGGCAGAGATCAATGACGTTGCCGGAAAGCTCTGAGGTCAGGCTCTCTTCCAAATAGGTCGTGATCTCAGCGCCTTCACCGCGCGAGATCATTCCAATCTCTTCAACGCCTGCGACCTCAGCCGCGAAACGGACGCAGCGTGTGCACTGAATGCAGCGGGTCATGATCGTCTTGACCAGTGGCCCCATATTCTTGTCTTCGACAGCGCGCTTGTTCAGTTCATAACGGCTATCTGCGCGGCCATAGGCCACCGCTTGATCCTGAAGATCACACTCACCGCCCTGGTCGCAGATTGGGCAATCCAATGGGTGGTTGATGAGCAGAAATTCCATCACGCCGTTGCGGGCTTTTTCGACATAGTCACCCTTGGTTGAGATGTTTGGCGGCGTCCCATCTGGGTTCATCCGCATATCGCCAACCGTCTGCGCACAAGACGCAATCGGCTTCGGAGCGCCGTGCCACTGAACCAGACACATCCGGCAGTTCCCGGCGACGGATAGGCGCTCATGATAGCAAAAGCGCGGGATCTCAGCGCCTGCTTCCTCGCACGCTTGCATCAGCGTGTAAGAACGCGGCACTTCAACTTCTTCGCCGTCAATATTCAGTTTGAAAAGATCGTCAGACATATCTCTTACTCCGCCGCCACAGTGTGGCCTTGCACGAGCGCGCGCGGGGCGCGGTACTGCGTGATCCGGTCTTCAATTTCGTGGCGGAAGTGGCGAATGAGGCCTTGAACCGGCCACGCGGCCGCATCGCCAAGCGCACAGATCGTGTGGCCTTCGACTTGTTTGGAGACATCGAGCAACTTGTCGATGTCATCATGGTGCGCTTCGCCTTTGACCATCTGCTCAAGGACGCGCCACATCCAGCCCGTGCCTTCCCGGCACGGCGTGCACTGGCCGCAGCTTTCATGCTTATAGAAATAGGCAATCCGTGAGATCGCTTGGATGAGATCTGTAGACTTATCCATGACAATCACGGCCGCTGTTCCGAGGCCAGATTGAAGGTCGCGCAAAGTATCGAAATCCATGTGCGCATCCATAATCTGCTCGGCCGGCACCATCGGGACCGATGATCCACCTGGAATAACCGCTTTCAGATTGTCCCAACCGCCGCGAATGCCGCCGCAATGGGTGTCGATAAGGTCACGGAACGTGATCGACATCTCTTCTTCGATATTGCACGGCTTGTTCACATGGCCTGACACGCAGAACAGCTTAGTCCCAGTATTGTTTGGCCGACCAAAGCCTGCAAACCAGCTTGCGCCGCGGCGTAGAATAGTTGGAACGACCGCAATCGACTCAACATTGTTCACGGTTGTAGGGCAGCCATACAGACCAGCATTCGCTGGGAATGGCGGCTTCAGACGGGGCTGGCCCTTCTTACCTTCCAGGCTTTCCAAAAGCGCTGTTTCTTCACCGCAAATATACGCGCCAGCGCCGTGATGGACATAGATATCGAAATCCCAGCCATTCACGTTGTCTTTGCCGATCAGTTTCGCTTCATAAGCTTCTTTGACCGCCTTCTCGAGCGCTTCCCGCTCGGCGATATACTCACCGCGCAGGTAGACGTAACATTCGTGAGCTCGCATCGCGCGGCTCGCCACCATACAGCCTTCGATAAGAAGATGCGGATCGTGGCGCATAATCTCGCGGTCTTTACATGTACCCGGCTCAGATTCATCTGCGTTTACAACGAGATAATGAGGACGCTCGCCAACTGATTTCGGCATGAACGTCCACTTCAAACCCGTCGGGAACCCAGCCCCACCGCGTCCCCGCAGACCACTCTCTTTGATCTGGTTGCACAGCCAATCTGGACCTTGCGCAAGCATGTCGCGCGTCAGGTGCCAGGCACCGCGTTGCTTAGCGCCCTCTAGTCCAGGGTCATGTGCCCCGTACAGGTTGGTGAAGATACGATCTTTATCCTGAAGCATTGCTTTGCTCCTTAAGTTCGCGAAGGGCTGAAATGATCATAGGCGCGCTCACGGCAGCTCCAGCAGCTAAGGCCAAGATGACCCAAAGCATGCTGCCCGACGTCAAAAAGAGCGCCACGCCAATAATAACGAAAATTGAGTCGATCCCGGCGGCGAGCATCAGCTTTTTGCGGGGGTCTGGCTTCTCTACGAGGGACATCAAGTTTCTCCCTCATCTTTCGAGGACTCTACTTCACCAGCATCGACGCGTTTTGAAAATTCCGTCTCTTCGCCTTCCGCAAGGGCTTTCGCCTGCGAAATCCAGTCTTCGCGCTCGATACGTCCGGGGAATGACATGAAATCTTCAACCCAATCGACATTCTCCGGGGTCCAAGCCGCGATTTGGCGGAACTTATAGATCCCCAATTCGTTCAGAGCCTTCTCATTGACCGGACCAATGCCTTTGATGCGCTTTAAGTCGTCTTCCTCGCCCGCAGCAACCGTCAAGATTTCCGGTTTGTCTTCCGCTTTCGGAGCTGGCTTTGAGTCCTTGATCAGGGTCGTTTTTGCTTCCGGCTTCGGTGCAGGCACTGGTGCCGGTTCTGGCTCGGCCGGCGCAGCACTTGGCAGGTTTGGCAGCTCGGACACGGCATTCCGTGAGCCATCGAACAAGCCTGCTTCGGTCAGGCTAGTCAATTCGCCTTGAGGCGCTGAATTCAGACGATCAACAAACGGACCAGGGTCGACATCAACGCCGTTGCCGAGCTTATCGAGAATTTCTCCGAAGCTCTCTGGCGTTAGGTCTTCATAAT
>JBCBGJ010000161.1:0-5986 GCA_038526925.1 Pseudomonadota bacterium | reverse complement strand
CCCGAACTTGCGCACCGACGCGTGGTTTGGCGCCACTCTCGATGAGGAGCTGGATGATGCAGCGCGCGACTTTATCAACAATCCGCGCGGCGTGTCCGTTCGCCGAAATGGCACACTGCAAGTTTCGACTATTTATAAATGGTTCCGTGAGGATTTCGGTGGATCAAATGAAGGCGTAATTGATCATCTGCTGGAGCATGCTGAGCCGGAGCTCGCCGAAAAAATTCAAGCGAAACGAAGAATCACAAAACACGAATATGATTGGTCTCTAAACGACGTCGAATAGGCGCGCGGGGACAGCAAGAAGGATGACAACCATGACGGATACTGTCGAAAAGAAACAAAGCTCGATCCTTATCAAGCTATGGCCGGTCTATTTGATCGTGGCCGTTATGGTCGGCGCCTGGCAGTTAGGCCTGTTCCAATACCTCTCTTTGGATACGTTGCGTGAGCAACAGGATGTCCTTCAGAGTTTTGTGGCGAATAACCTGATCCTCGCGGTGGCAATTTTCATTGCGATCTATGCGGCTGCAACCTTGTTCATGATCCCAGGCGCTTTGTGGATCACGATTGCGGGTGGGTTCTTGTTTGGCCTTGTCGGCGGGTCCATCGCGACAATTGTCGGGGCGACCCTTGGCGCCAGTATGCTGTTCTTCGCGGCGAAGACCTCGATCGGCAGCGCACTGCGCGATCGTGCCGGTCCGTTCATGGCAAAAATGGAAGCTGGGTTTAACGAGAACCCGTTCTCATACATGTTTGCGCTCCGCCTCCTGCCAGTGGTTCCATTCCCTGTGGCCAACATCGCACCGGCTCTGCTGGGCGCGAAGTATCGCGAGTATGCGATCACCACAGCGGTTGGCATTATTCCAGGCGTTGTCGCCTACACTTGGCTCGGCTCTGGCCTCGGCGCGACCTTTGCGGCTGGCGAAGACCCAAACTTAGCGATCATCGCAAAGAACATGCTGCCAGCCCTCGCTGCGCTTGGGGTCGTTGCTTTGATCCCTGTAATCTATAAGAAAATTTCAGGCCGTAAGCCTGAGGCTGTGGAGGCATAAATGTCCGACGCGATTGCAAGTCCAACGGCTCGAATGGCTGAAACTGACCCTTTGGAGACAAAACCAATGACAAATACTCCAGTGGAAACGGGCGCGAAGCGCAAACTCAAAGGCGATCTGATCGTCATTGGCGGCGGCTCTGGTGGCCTGTCAGCAGCGGCAGGTGCCGCAATGCTCGGCCTCAACGTCATCCTCTACGAAAAAGCTGAAATGGGCGGAGATTGCCTGAACTATGGCTGCGTTCCCTCAAAGGCTCTTCTGACAACGGCCAAATATGCGCAAACCGCTCGCGAAGGCGCTAAGTATGGCGTCTCAGTATCTGAACCTTCCGTCAATTGGGAAGCCGTCAAAGCGCACGTTCAAAAAGCGATCGACACGATCGCTCCGGTGGATAGCCAGGAGCGTTTCGAAGGCCTCGGCGTCACGGTGATCCGCGAGCATGCAAGCTTTGCAGACCCCAAAACGGTTGTCTCAGCGACAACCGAGGCAACTGCACGCCGAATTATCGTCTCTACCGGGTCGACGGCGTTCATTCCGCCGATCCCTGGGCTGGAAGATACGCCCTACATCACCAATGAAACGATCTTCTCTCTGCCGGAGCAACCGAAGCACCTGATCGTATTGGGTGGCGGACCAATCGGGATGGAAATGGCACAAGCCTTCCACCGTCTCGGTACTGAGGTCACTGTTATCGAAATGGGCCGCGCGATGGCCCGGGCAGATGCAGATCACGCGAAGATTGCCGTCGACGCCATTCGCGAAGAAGGCGTTACCATTCTCGAAGGTCACAAGGCGGTCAAAGTCACCGGCTCGACCGGCTCGATCTCTGTCGATACGGAAAGCGACGATGGCACCAAGACGATAACCGGGTCGCACATTCTCGTTGCGGTCGGTCGCCGGGCGATGCTGGATGGTCTCAATTTGGAAGCTGGGAAAGTGACGTTTGATCGCCGCGGTATCCAAGTCGGTGATAAGTTGCGCTCAGTCTCTAATCCACGCGTCTGGGCCCTCGGCGACATTGCAGGCCAGGGCCAGTTTACGCACTTGGCTGGATGGCATGCGAGTGTGTTCACCCGCCGCGCCTTCTTCAAACAGGGCAGCAAAGCGAGCGATTTGCCATTGCCAGCCGTGACCTATGTCGCGCCGGAAGTCGCCCAAGTTGGGCTCACTGAAGCCGAAGCGCGCGAGCAATATGGGGATAGCGTCACGACGTCATCTTTCCCATTCCATGAGAATGATCGTGCGATTGCGGAGGGCAAAACCCTCGGCGAGGCGAAATTGGTGATCCGCAAAGGTAAAATCCTCGGGGCCTCGATTGTTGGTGATGGTGCTGGCGATATTATCCAAATTGTCGGCTATGGCATGTCCAATAAGCTCGGCCTTCAGTCGCTCACAAATTTCATCTCACCTTACCCAACGCGCGCAGAAGTCGTGAAGCGGGCCGCCAGTGCGCACTTCACCCCCGCTGTATTTGGTAAGGCTTCGCGAACTCTGGTTGGGTTGCTGCAACGCATTCCATAGAGTACGAGCATTGCGTGAGCGAAACACAATCACCGGTTGCCATGGGGCCTAGCCTGCGATGGCGAGACAGCCTGTCTTTCAGGCTGTTTCTGATCGCGATCTCAACCGTCCTGATCGTTGAAGCACTGATTTTTGTGCCGAGTGCAACCAATTACAGGAACACTTGGTTGAAGGACCAGATCGAGGCCGGGCGCTTAGCGGCGCTCGCCTTGGAGGCCGCGCCATCGCGCATGGTGTCAGAGGAACTCGAGCAAGATCTGCTCGCCAGTGCGATGGTTTTGGCAGTTGCAGAGCTTTACGATGAGCGCCGGGACATGATCCTCAACCCAGGCGAGGAAATCTGCTGCACCAGTAAGATTGTTCTGTTCGACGAGAGCCCGGACATGTCGGAAGTAGGAGATACGCTGGCGACGTTCTTTGCGCCAAACGACCGCTTTCTGATCATTCGCGCGGCGGGATCACAACCCGGCCGGATCATTGAAATCGTCGCAGATGAAACGGCGCTTCGAAAGGGCCTCGCTCAGTATGGGCGGAATATCCTCGTCCTGTCTTTGATCATTTCGATGGTCACGGGTGGTTTGATTTACCTGATGCTGCTGCTCACGGTGGTCCGCCCCATTCGGCGGGTCACCAGGTCCGTTGTTCAGATCAAAGAAGATCCCGGCAGTTGGCGGCGGCGGCTATCTCCAACGGGGCGCACAGATGAGATTGGCCGCGCGCAGAATGCTCTGTCAGATATGGAAGAGGCGGTCTCGAATGCGTTCCGCCAGCAAGAGCGTCTGGCGCAGCTCGGTGAAGCGGTGGCGAAGATCAATCACGATTTGCGCAACTCGCTGGCCACGGCGCAGCTTGTTTCCGACACGCTGTCTCGCTCAGATGATCCCCGCGTCGCGAAAAGCCTGCCACGTCTGGAAAGAGCTTTAGAGCGGGCGATTAATCTCGCCAGCGATACGCTGAAATATGGCCGCTCCTCAACGCCGGACACCAAAATTCAATCGGTTCGCCTGTTCGACATTGTCGAAGAAGCCTCGGCTGAAGCCCTCGCCGCGTATGGAGATGTGACGTTCACAAACGCGGTTGTGGAAGACGCAAATGCTGAGGCTGACCCCGATCATCTGCACCGGATCTGTGCCAACCTGATCCGCAACGCCGCCGAGGCGATGGAGGGCAAAGGCGAGATTTCTGTCGGGTTTGATGGCGCCGCTTTGAGCGTACTCGACACGGGCCCCGGCCTTCCCAAGCAAGCCAAAGCCAATCTGTTTAAGGCGTTTGCAGGCTCAACGCGGCGCGATGGAACCGGCCTGGGCTTGGCGCTGTCGCGGGACTTAGCGCGGGCCATGGGCGGTGACTTGGAGCTTGGCGAGACAGGTGAAACCGGGACGCGCTTTGTGATCTTTCTGCCAAAAGGCGATCAGGGCGCGTAGACAACGGCTACGAGAGCTGCCGCGAGCGCGACGATCATTCCTAGCCACCCCCACCAGGGCGCAAACCGTTCACGCGGAAGCGGTTGAGGCTCTGGCGCGGTGAGTTTCGCTTCAATCTCGTCCATAACCTCAGGCAGGCGCTTGAGACGGTCGGCAACTTCTTTGACATTTTGCGCGACGAGTTTTGCAGCCCCTGCAGGGCCAAGGTTTTGAGTGATCCAATCTTTAACAATCGGCTCTGCCGCCGCCCAAATATCATGATTGGGATCAATCGCTCTCGCGACGCCTTCGACCTGGACCATGGTCTTTTGCAGCAGAACCAATTCTGGGCGCAGCTGCATGCCGAACGTGTGCGTGAAATCTAAGAGCTGCAGCAAAAGGCGGCCCATTGAGACATCGCTGGCCGACTTGCCATGAATGGGCTCGCCAACACTGCGCAGGGCCTGCGCAAAATCGCCAACGGACTTGTCGGCCGGGACGTATCCCGCCTCGAAATGAACCTCTGCAATGCGGTGATAGTCGCGGCGTAGGAAGCCCCAAAGGATTTCAGCTAAGAAGCGGCGCTCGTTGAGGCCAATGCGTCCGATAATTCCGAAATCCACCAAAGTCAGGCGGCCATCTGGCGTCACGATCATATTGCCTTCATGCATATCGGCGTGGAACACACCGTGATGGATCGCGTGATCCAGAAAGCCGCGCGTAACCGCATTGGCGAGCGTTTCCGGATTGATGCCAGGGGTGTTAACCGCCTCGGGGTCGGTGAGCGGCTTGCCGTCAATCCACTCCGTCGTCAGCACGCGTTTGCCGGAGCGTTCCCAATCTACTTCTGGAACATAATAATAGCCCGCCTTGAACGAGAGCTCGCGCATCTCATCGCCGCCGCCCGCTTCCAGGCGCAGGTCTAGCTCTTTTTCCATGGACGCAGCCACCGTCTCGGTGAAGGCGACTGGCTTCAGCCGGCGGCTTTCCGCATTTACGCGTTCGACCGTGCGTGCGGCGCGTTTCATGGCGCGTAGCTCGCGGTTGATCAGCTTCTCAACACCGGGGCGAAGGATTTTCACTGCCTTGGCGCCATCCGACGTTTGCAAACGGTGCACCTGTGCAAGCGAGGCGGCCGCAACCGGATCAGACATTTCTGGAAAGAGCTGCGCCGCTTCGTCCGCGCCAAACTCTTCGGCCAGCGCCTTTTGGGCCGCTTTCATTGAAAATGGTGGCAGCTTGTCCTTCAGCCGGGAGAGATCGTTCGTGGTCTCGACGCCAAACACATCGGGGCGGGTCGCGAGAAACTGACCGAGCTTGATATAGGCAGGCCCGAGCTTTTCGAGCGCGGTGGCGAGGCGCTCTCCCGTTCGTCCTTTTGCGCCGCCACCAAAGATGCGTAGCGTTTTTCCGGCAAGCTTGGCCGGGAAGGGGAGGCGCGAATGATACTCGCCAGGCAAGATCACATCATGGCGCGCGAGCGCGGTGCCTGCACGCATAAGCCGAGCATAGTCTGCGAGCGCCTTGAACATCTGCTAGAGTGCCCACCCGAAGTGAAGGGCGACGATCCCGCCGGAAAAATTTGTGACGGTCACGTTCGAGAACCCAGCCGATTCGATCTCGGCCTTGAAGGCCTCTTGATCTGGAAACCGGCGAATACTCTCGACCAGGTATTGATAGCTGTCGCGGTCACCCGTGACGACTTTTCCAACCGCTGGGATCACATTGAAACTGTATGTGTCATAGGCCTGCTGCGCAGATGGCACGGCCCTGCCCTATCCCGACCGAAGTTTCGACGTCGTGACGATCAGTTTGGGCATCCGAAACTTCGCAGATCGGGTTAGGGCAGGGCCGTGCCATCTGCGCAGACCCAGTCGAGGCGGTCACCCCATTCGGCATTGTCCGGGCGCGCTTTTCCTGCTTCCAGCATGGCATCCACCGGCTTTGGAAGCATGACACGATGAACCGCGTGAACCCGCAGCCTGGTGAGCGGCATTTGGACGTCGC
>JBCBGJ010000160.1:0-6048 GCA_038526925.1 Pseudomonadota bacterium | reverse complement strand
CGATCTGGATAAACAGCGATCCGGCAATTATTGGTGCCGCGAACGTGGCGGGTATCCGGCGTCGGCGAGCCAAGCGGCAAGACCGTTATAAATGGAGCATCCGTATATTTCGCCTCCAACGCAGCTTGGATTTGATCAACATCACCGCGAATATGGCAAGTGACCAGCTCGCCCCGCGTCATCGGAATGAGGTGGGGTGTGAATGTGACGCCAATATCGTTGCGTCCGGCCTGAAGGTTTAGCTCTTGCTCGATCTCTGGGGCATGGCGGTGCGTTCCGACGCCATAGGCATGAACGCCTTCAGCCGCCTCTGAGAATAGATTTCCTTCCTTGAGGCCGCGACCCGCACCAGAAACACCTGATTTCGCATCAATAATAACGCTATCAGGATCGATCAGACGAATAATTGGAAGCAGTGCGAGAAGGCTCGCCGTCGGATAACACCCTGGGCATGCGACCAGTGTTTCGCCTTCCAACTCGGCGCCGCGCCATTCTGAGAGACCATACTTCACCCGCGCCGTCCGCTCTGCATTCAAATGGGGGCGCCCATAAGTCTGGGCGTACAGGTCCGCATCTCGCAAACGGTAGTCTGCCGACAAATCTATGGTCTTGATATGACCGGGGAGCGTTTCGATGAGATCTTGGCTGGTCCCATGTGGCAAACAGCCGAAGGCAACATCGATCTCATCCCAATTCACGTCCTCGGCTTTTACAACGGGCAAGTCCGTAGGACCGGCTAAATGCGGAAAGATCTCAGAGAGCTGTTTTCCGGCGAGGCTATGGCCCGTCGCCGCGACGGCTTTCACGTGTGGATGCCCTGCAAGCAAGCGTACAGTCTCGGCACCGGTATAACCAGATGCGCCTAGGACCGCCGCTTTGAGTGGCGCTTGAACTTTCATCGCTAAACCTCTCTTCCAGATACGAAAAAGGCGCCCGTTAAGAGCGCCTCAATCACGTGTTCTTTTAAACCGTAACGCTTAGCGCTTAGAGAATTGGAAGCTACGACGCGCTTTCGCACGGCCATACTTCTTACGCTCAACGACGCGCGGGTCACGTGTCAGGAAGCCGAATGGCTTCAGTGTGCGACGCAGTTCTGGTTCAAAATTGACCAGTGCCCGAGCGATCCCGTGACGAACCGCGCCAGCCTGACCAGAAAGACCAGAGCCTTTAACGGTTGCAACAACATCATACTGAGTGCGGCGATCAGCTTCGATCAGCGGCTGCTCAAGTACCATGCGCAGAACTGGGCGAGCGAAATACTCGTCCTGGTCTTTGCCATTGATGGTGATCTTGCCTGAGCCGGGCTTCAGCCAAACGCGCGCCGTTGCTGATTTACGGCGTCCAGTGCCGTAAGAGCGGCCATGCTCGTCGATTTTTGGTTCAGCAGTGATCGGCTCCAGCTCTACAGCGGCGCCTTCACCTTCGGTGACGTTTTTTAGGTCTTCGAGGGATTGTGCAGTCTCAGCCATGCTTAGGCGACCTTCGTATTTTTAGTGTTCATAGACGCGAAGTCGACCGCTTCTGGGCCTTGAGCCTCGTGTGGGTGCTCGGCGCCAGCATAAACACGCAGCTTTTTGAACTGCTTGCGAGCCATCGCGCTTTCTTTTGGCAGCATACGCTTCACAGCGAGCTCAATCGCACGCTCTGGGAATCGACCACCAAGAATTTTGCCAGCAGTCGTCTCTTTGATACCGCCCGGGTGACCCGTGTGACGGTAATAGGTTTTGTCGCTCAGCTTGTTGCCAGTGAACTTTGCTTTCTCAGCATTGACGACGACAACAAAGTCACCTGTGTCAATGTGAGGCGTGAAGTCAGCGCGGTGCTTGCCACGCAGACGTTTAGCGACGTAGGAAGCAAGACGACCAACCACGACATCGGTCGCGTCGATGACGATCCAGTTATTCTCAACGTCGGCTGGTGCGTTATATGTTTTCATTGCTCCGCCGGAGCCTCTCATTCGGAGTTATTGGATAATGTTCAAGCGCCCGCATCTACGCGCCGCGAAACGCCTTGTCAACGCGCCTTCGGCCCTGACCCTGCTTTTACTTGCTGCGGCCTGTAGCCCGGCTGACGCGCCTGTGGATACAGATACGTCCACCACCACCGTAGATACGGTCGAAACGCCAGAATCTGAAGGGCTTTCGTTACCTGCAGTATGGCAAACAAACGACCTTGGCAGCCCAATAAACAGTATAGGTGTGGCCGGAGAGCTTGGTTCAACCGTCGCCGTGGCCTTCTCTGATGGTGGCTTACAATTCCTCGATCTCGAGGGCGAGCGTGTAACGGACAAAGCCGACATTGGAATTTCTCAAGTCGCTGATGGCCGTTTCCTCCAATTGCAAGGCACACCTGTGACGGTGTTTCCAGGAATTACAGCAGACGGCGATCTTTCGCTTTATATACACGGCGGAGAGCTGCCTGAGCCGCTCCCCTACCCTCTGGATTCTGGAACGGACGACCTCATCGAGGGCATCTGTAGCGGCGCGCCGACGTTTGAACGCGATGGCATCATGCGAATCGGGTTCTGGACCCAAGGTGCCCGCCGGGAGCTCAAGCTCGGACGGTTGGTAGAAGTTGGGGACAACCTCGTCCTGTTATTAGACGAACCGGCGCGTGCGGACCGCGATATCACGGCCTGCGTTCTGACCGATACGGAGGACGTTGCCTATTCAGCGCCCGTTCTTGCGGCCTTAGATCTAAGTAACCGAAGCAAGAACTATCGCTTCATTCTCGATGATTTGGGCGGGTACACGCTCGTCACGCCCTCCAGCGAAGTCGTTGAATTTGAAGTTCTAGACGGAATCACGGTTCGTCCTCCACAGGTGCCGACGGACATGGCGGGAACTGGTGACGCGCGGGGCGGAGGCTATCCCGGCGGCGTTATCGTGGTTTCCGGGCAAGCCAGCACCGGAGCGCATACCGTCACTTATATCGACCCAAGCAAAGTTACGCTGGAGCCGTTTGGGTATTCTGCGACTGCAGCGGGCGAGTAGCCCAAACCAACCAGATCGCAGCCATTAAAACGATGACCCCAAGCCCTTGGTGTACCAGCGCTATCGGCAACGGCGCGGCGTTGACGAGCGTTACAATCCCCCAAACCGCCTGTGCGGTGACAAGCGCGGCAATCACAGCATACCCTTTGAACAAAGAGGTTCCGCGCGCTTGAAACGCTGCGATTAGAGCAAGCGCCCAAAGCAGATAAGCCCCAGCGCGATGATTAAACTGCGTGGCCGCTCTACCCTCGAACAAGCTTCTGACACCAAGTTCGGCATCCATATAATGTGTTGGCACCAATTCGCCCGCCATAAGCGGCCAATCCGTGTAAGAGCGACCAGCATCAAGACCAGCGACTAAAGCCCCGGACATCATCTGGAAACTGGTGAGTCCAAGAAGCCCAATTGCAAACCAACGGAGCTGACCACTCACAGGTGTTCGCTCCCGCTCACTTAGATCGAACCAAAACCAAGCCGTGATCGCGATGATTAGGAGCGCCAAGCCAAAATGGGTCATCAAACGATACGGTGCTACATCAAGTCGTTCCGTCTCACCGATGCCGCTCGCAACCATCCACCAACCGATGAAGCCTTGCAAACCGCCAAGCGCGATGAGAACGCCAATGCGCGCCGCCCACTTCTTTGACAGCCAACGCATTGCGGCGAACCAGACGAACCCGCCAATCGCGACGAGACCAATTAGTCTCCCAAACAGGCGATGTCCCCATTCCCACCAATAGATGAACTGGAACTCAGACATCGTCATATTGTAGTTCTGCTGCTGGAACTCTGCCGTGGCCTTGTACTTTTCAAACTCGCTCAGCCACGCCTGCTCACCAAGCGGCGGCAAAGCGCCTTTGATCGGCGCCCACTCAGTGATCGAGAGGCCCGAATCGGTGAGCCGCGTCGCACCACCAATCAGGATCATGGCGTAGACCATGAGTCCGATGACGACGAGCCAGCGTTGGATCCAGCGTGCGGCGATAGGAGAAGTTGCGTCAGGCATAATGCGCTCTATTTGATCTTCTGAGCGCGAACAGCAAGCGGCCACACGGTCGCAGGATCAAGGAAGTACAGTTTATGCCCCACTCACAACGTAGACTGGTTGCGTGCATCGCAGTCCTGCTCTTCCTCGCCTTTTGGATTTGGGGTGCTGCCACAATTGGCACGATGCTCGCGACCGCACCTAAGTGGATGAGCCTGATCTTCTTTGTGATTGCCGGCATTGGCTGGGTGCTACCACTCAAGCCGGTCTTCACGTGGATGAATTCTGTCGCTGAGGACTAGGAACTAACTTTTTCGCGATCGCGGCGTCGTTGATTCTTTCCGGGGCGTTTGCGAGATCTCATTTTAGACTTTGACGGCGGATTACCGCCTTGGCGTTGCCCGCCGCGGCCTTGGCCCTGGCTCCGGCCTGACCGTCGCGTAGGTCCTTTTGGTTTACGCACCCGGACATTTGGGTCCGGCGTTGGCAAGACGAGACCTTCGCAGCCCTCTGGCGCCGACAAGACTTCCACCTCAACACGCGTGATCTTTTCGACCTCACGCAGATAGTAGAGTTCGTCCTCTGCGACCAATGAGATCGAAACGCCTTCTCGGCCAGCTCTCGCAGTTCGGCCAATACGATGGACGTATTGCTCAGCGACATTGGGCATCTCGAAATTGATCACGTGCGAGATGCCATCAATATCGATCCCGCGCGCGGCGATATCCGTTGCGATCAGAATACGACACTCACCCGCCTTGAACGCTGCGAGCGCTTTGAGGCGCTGAGATTGCGATTTATTCCCGTGAATCGCCATCGCAGGATATTTCTTCGCCATCAGCTTTCGGACGACCTTATCCGCCCCGTGCTTGGTACGCGTGAAGACCAGTGCGCGATCAATGGATGGATCGTCGAGCAGCTTTCCAAGCAATTGGAGCTTATTATTGTTGGCGACGTGAATGACGCCCTGTGTCACGCGTTCGGCAGTTGTGCTTTCCGGCGCGACGGAGACGCGTACCGGATCTTTCAAGTATTTCTCCGCCAGATCCGAAATCAGTTTCGGCATTGTCGCAGAGAATAGCAGCGTCTGCCGGTCTTTTGGAACGTGTGAGATAATCTTCTGCAGATCGTGAATGAAGCCCATATCCAGCATCTGATCCGCTTCATCGAGAATCAGGACTTCGACGTCGCCGAGCTGAACGGCGCCCTGGTTGACCAGATCCAATAGCCGGCCCGGCGTTGCCACTAGGACGTGACAGCCGCGCTCAAGCGCTCTGATCTGTTTGTTGATCTTCACACCCCCAAACACGGTCTGCGTCACACAGTCCATATATTTGGAATAGGTCTGGAAACTCTCAGCGATTTGCGCCGCAAGCTCTCGTGTTGGCGCCAGCACAAGCACTTTTGTGCTTTTCGGCGTACGGTTCTGGTTCCGCTCTCTCAGGTGGTTGAGCGTCGGGAGGGCAAAGGCCGCTGTTTTCCCGGTCCCCGTCTGAGCGATCCCCAAGAGATCGCGTCGCGCGAGCAGATGGGGAATAGATTGAAGTTGAATCGGCGTCGGCGTTTCATAGCCTTCCGCCGTCACGGCTTTAAGAACCTGGCGATGCAGGTTCAGATCTGAAAATGTAGTCACGCAATGTCTTTCGTCTGGTGCGATCGAGAACGGCCTGCGTGAACAAGGGCGCTGATGAAATAGACGTCTAAAGGCTCCGGCTCTTCCCGCTCAATGACGGGCGCGATTCACGCTGCCGGGACCATGCGCACCTATTTGCGCAACGACGCCGGCCACATGGCGGTGATTGGGTTAAAGGTCAATGAACAGGGCGCAGTCTGTTTGCGCCGCTAGTCGTCGTCTTGAATCTTGCGCGCTTCTTTTTTGAGGCGCGCAAACATCTCAGAGACGTCCTCGTCTTCTTTTTCGGCAGTATCGTCGTCACCCGATAGAGCTTCGAGGGTCAGCTCATCATCTTCATCAATGACAAGTTCTGCTTCGACTGGCTCATCCTCGACTTCTTCTTCGACCGCCGGTTCTGATGAACCTGCATCATCCTGATCGAACAAATCGCTCGC
>JBCBGJ010000159.1:0-6057 GCA_038526925.1 Pseudomonadota bacterium | reverse complement strand
CGCTCGCATCTTTCGGCGCGTCTGTACGGATAACTGAAGAGCCAAATTTTGTTCGCATTGATTTGTCCGACATGGCCGAACGCCCGCTTTTCGAAACTGGCGACGGACGCCTTAACTCTACCGGCGAACGGCTCGTTCGTTTGGCTGGGTCGGCAATTTCCCTGATCGATCTCCCGATCCTGATCGAAGGCCATACAGACGCACACCCAAGTTTGACGGACGGCTATTCGAACTGGGAACTCTCTGCGGATCGCGCCAATTCTGCGCGCCGCTTGCTTATGGAAGCCGGGGTCAATGAAGCGCGCATCACAGGCGTTGCAGGCCTCGCGCATACGCAGCCTCTTTTACAGAACGCACCTGAAGACGCCGCAAACCGCCGCATATCAATTGTGCTGGTCATTCGCGACGAGACCGCCTAATCATAAGGCGTCCGACGAGAATCATCCGGGAGGCGGAATGACCGCAGACTTATTGGCTCACTGGCCCATGTGGGCGAGCCTAGCGGCCGTTGGGGTGACAATCATATTCTACATGCTCGATCGCTGGTCGATGGAGCTCGTTTCGATCAGCGTGATTGCGGCGCTTCTACTGCTATTTAGCCTACCCGGCGCAACCGCATTTGATGGATCTGACGTTACCGTCGCTGTCCTGCTATCTGGCTTTGCGAATCCCGCCTTGATTACAATCATGGCCCTGCTCGTCGTGGGTCAGGGACTTTTCCAAACGGGCGCGCTCGAGGGCCCAACCAAAGCGCTCGTTCGATCTTATGATCGACGGCCGGCCTTTACGTTGCTCGGCGCATTTCTGGCGGTCTTTTTCACCAGTGCATTTACGAACAACACGCCAGTTGTGATCATGTTCTTACCGATCATGTCAGCGATCGCAGCTAGGATGGGCGCGTCGACCTCGCGCCTGATGATGCCGCTCAGCTTTGTCTCCATCTTCGCCGGCATGACGACGCTGATCGGGACATCGACCAATTTACTTGCGGCCGACGCTTACGAGCGCCTGACGACTGACCAGCTTGGCTTCTTCGATCAGTCGGTTTTCGGTTTGATGCTGGCTGGTGTCGGAATGGTCTATCTCCTGATCGCGTCACGCGTTTTGCTTCCAAACCGCGAAGACTTCACCGAGACGATGATGAAGTCTGGCAAACAGTTTGTGGCGCAATTCGAAGTCACACCAGGGCATTTCCTGGATGGCAAAGAAGCCATTGCGGGCATGTTCCCCGACCTCAAAGACATGACCGTGCGAATGATCCAGCGCGGCGAACGCGCCCTGCTCCCGCCCTATGACGAAGTGCGGTTACTCCCCGGAGACTTGGTCATCGTCGCCGCGACGCGCCAAGCTCTGACCGACCTATTGTCGGATAAGCCCGCAATGCTTGAGGACATTTGGCAAACCGGAGTCCCAGAAACCGATGATACAGGCGAAAGCCAACTCGGCCTCGTCGAGGCGGTGATCGCGCCGGGGTCTCGTATGGCGGGTCGGACTGTGGAAATGCTGGGCTTCCGCCGCCTTACGCGGGCAGTCACGCTTGGCATCCAGCGCCGCAGTCGCATGATCCGCACTAAACTGGGCGAGATCCGTTTAGAAGCCGGCGATACGCTCCTTCTGTGTGGTCCTATCAGTGCGTTTAGAGACCTGCGCACTAGCCGCGACCTTATTCTTCTTGAATGGTCGCAGAGCGAGTTCCCAACCACAACGCGCGCTCAAGTCGCGCGCCTGATCACGATCGGCATGGTTGTCGCCGCAGCCACCGGCGTGGCATCGATTACGCTGGCTTCGATTGTCGCGGCGACTCTGATGATCCTGCTACAATGCTTAAATCACAGACAGGCTGCGCGTTCATTAGATCTGCGGATCTATCTTGTCATCGCAGCGGCCTTGGCCATGGGCGCCGCCTTGGAAAGTACCGGTGCTGCAGAGATGTTAGCGCAACTCGTCGTCTTGCTGGCGTCGCCATTTGGGACGCTAGCAGTCCTCTCGGCTATATTCCTAGCAGTCGCGATCCTGACCAACATTTTGAGCAATGCGGCCACCGCCGTTTTGTTCACCCCAATCGCAATCTCTGCCGCAGAGCAGACAGGGTCTGATCCGCTGCCCTTTTTATTGGCAGTTATTTACGCAGCGAACTGTGCCTTCGCGACACCTATTGCGTACCAGACAAATATGCTGGTTATGGGACCGGGACACTACAAGTTTGGAGACTTTTTGAGGTTTGGTGGGCCGCTTGTGATCTTGATGTGGGCGGCATTCACGATTATCGCCCCTTGGCGCTTTGGCCTTTAGATGCGTAAAATACCGTTATGAAGCTAGATGAGTCGATCTTTCTGCTCCCGGGAATCCGGCATGGATTGCGTTTCTACGTGACAGGCGCGAGCCCGTGTCCGTATCTTCCAGGCCAAATCGAACGCAAAGGCTTCACGCACCTCACTCAGGACAATCCTGACGCGTTACACGATCAGCTAAGTCGCGCCGGGTTCCGCAGAAGCCAGGGGGTCGCCTATCGCCCCGCTTGTCCAACTTGCAATGCCTGCCGGTCTGTACGGGTTGACGTCCCAAACTTCGCCCCGAGCCGGAACCAGCGCCGCGTCATTCGCACAAACTCTGATCTTGTAAGAAAACCCGTCGAAGCAAAAGCTAACAGAGAATATTTCCGTTTGCTTAAGACCTATCTGCGAAGTCGGCATGACGGGGGCGGTATGTCAGACATGGGGTATCGCGAGTTCTGTGCGATGGTAAATGATAGTCCGGTTCAGACGCTGATGTTCGAATATCGCATCGGCGAGGCAGATAATGCCCCTCTCGTAGCGGTGTCGTTGACCGACGTCCTGCGCGACGGCTTCTCCATGGTTTACACGTTCTTTGATCCTAGCCTGCGTCGCAGAAGCCTTGGGTCATATATGATTTTGGATCATATCAAGCACGCAAGTGAACTCGGCTTACCGCATCTGTATTTGGGATACTGGATCAAGAATAGCGAGAAAATGGATTACAAGCGGCGCTTCCAGCCGCTTGAGGTGCTTGATGGCGGACGCTGGCGCCCCTTGGAAAATGAACAATAAATCAACGGGAGAAACCGGATGATCGACCGCCGTAAACTCTTAGGCGCGGCCACGCTTGGCGCGGCTGGACTTGCAGCCACAGCTTGCAGCCAATCAACGAGCGAAGGTGATGGCGTCGCAGCGCCAGCTATTCGCCGCCAAAAGAAACGCCTCACTATGACAACCACATGGCCTAAGGATCTTCCTGGCCTTGGCGCTGCCGCACAACGTGTCGCAGATCGTATCAATGAGCTGTCCGACGGCCAGATGGAAGTAAACGTCTATGCCGCAGGCGAATTAGTACCAGCGTTTGAAGCCTTCGACGCCGTCGCCTCTGGCAATGCGGATATGTATCACGGCGCGGACTATTATTGGCAGTCTAAATCTAAGGCCTACAACTTCTTCACCGCCGTGCCGATGGGCATGACAGCGGCAGAAATCATGGGCTGGATTGACTTCGGCGGTGGGCAAGCGCTGTGGGAAGAACTGTCAGGCCAATACGGAATTATCGCATTCCAAGGTGCCAATACAGGTCACCAAATGGGCGGTTGGTTCCGAAAGGAAATCAATAGCCTGGACGACATCCGTGGTCTCAAAATGCGTATTCCTGGCCTCGGGGGCGACGTTATCCGCGCCCTTGGCGGCGCCGCAGAGGCGCTCCCGGGCAATGAAATATACCAAGCGCTTCAAACCGGCCGGATTGATGCCACCGAATGGGTTGGTCCGTGGAACGACTATTTCCTCGGTTTCCACCGAGAAGCGAAATATCATTATGGACCGGGCTTTCATGAGCCAGGCAGTGCGCTCGCGGTCGGAATAAATCGCAACAAGTGGGAAAGCTTCACCCCAACCGAGCAAGCGATCGTTCGGAGTGCGTGTAACGAGGTGAACCATCTCTCTGTTGGAGAATTCACCTACCAAAATGGCGTGTACCTCGAAAAGCTCATCAATGAAGAAGACATCGAACTGCGTCGCTTCCCAGATCCGGTAATGGCTCGAATGAAAGAAGCCTCTGCTGATGTTCGAAGTGACGCTGGATCTGGCGGGGATCTTGAGCGGCGGATCTATGAGAGCTTCGAAGACGCACTTAAGAAAATGCGCGGGTGGGCGAGCATTTCTGACGGACCCTATCTGACGTCACGCGAGCTCTAATCCGAGAGACTCCACTAAGGGGCATAATGGGCGGAATACATGGAGAGTTTTGTTACCATCGCTGGAACGGGATTGCGGTTTGCAGGCTATGCCCTGCTGCCACTCTTGATCCTACCAATTGTTTTACTCATCGTGCCAAAGCCTTTGGCGGGACCTGCGCGCCTGCTTCGCCGGCTGATTGATCGGATAAGCGGCGTCGCAATGAGTGTTGCCGTAGCGGCTGCATTCTTGATCATTTTGATCCAACTCGCCGCTGTTCTCCTTCGATATGTGTTCGGCCTCAGTTTCAGCTGGCTCAACGATAGCGTGATATTTTCGTTCGCGATGATCTTCATGCTCGGTGCTGCCGCGACCTTACGCGATGATGGTCATGTGCGGGTCGATATCTTACGCCCGCGGTTTGGCCCTAAAACCAAAGCAGGGATTGAGATGTTTGGGTCGCTGGCATTCATCGTCCCAATCGGCATTCTGATCCTGTATTCCGCATCGGGTCTGATCGCCCGCACCTGGACCGACCTCGAGCCGTTCAACGAAAGTGACGGTCTGCCGATCCAATACCTGTTTAAAACGCTCGTTCCTGTTTTCGCCGTGCTGATGATCTCCCAAGCGCTCGGCCAAGCGCTCAAATCAGCCTTGATTATACGTGGATTGGAAACAGACACCCCGGACGATCAGCATTCGGGGGGCGCGGTGTAATGGAACTCGAGCTCCTCTTCGCTCTTGGTATGTTTTTGGCCGCCATTATGGCCCTTCTGGCCGGATACCCCGTCGCGCTAACATTGGGCGGTGTCGCCCTTATCTTCGGCTTTATTGGCGTCGAGCTTGGGCTTATCCCGCTGCCAATCTTGCGGAACCTTCCGAGCCGTATTCTGGGGTCGATGGAAAACCAGGTCCTGATCGCCGTGCCACTCTTTGTCCTGATGGGCGTGATCCTGGAACGCTCCCGCGTCGCGGATGACCTGCTTCAAACGGCGAGCCGGTTGCTGGCGCATGTGCGCGGCGGGCTAGGCTATGCTGTGGTGATCGTCGGCGCACTCTTGGCGGCTTCCACAGGGATCGTCGGGGCTACAGTGATCACGATGACCTTGATCGCTTTGCCGACCATGTTGCGGCAAGGCTATGACCCTAAGCTTGCGACCGGGACAATCGCGGCGAGCGGTACTTTAGGCCAGATCATCCCCCCGAGCATAGTCTTGATCTTGCTCGCAGATGCCGTCTCCAATGCGAACCAATCCGCCGCCATGCGATCTGGCGGCGGCGCAGGCGTCGTCTCAGTTGGCGACTTGTTTGCTGGAGCGCTGTTACCTGGCTTGATGCTCGTGGGCCTCTACTTGCTTTATCTCGTGATCACAGCGATCCTGAACCCGAATGCGAGCCCTGCAGCAGAGATTGATGACGACGCTGAGCCGCTAACTGCCGCTGAAATAGCGCGCAGCCTCGGCGCCCCCCTCCTCCTGATTATCGCGGTCCTCGGCTCTATCCTGGGCGGTCTTGCCTCTCCGACGGAGGCCTCGGCCATTGGCGCTGGCGGCGCTTTGCTTCTTGCTGGCCTGCGCCTTGCGAAAGAACATGGAAAGACCGGTGACCTCGGTAGTATCTGGGGAGCATTTATCAGTCTGCTGCTGCTTGGTGTACTTTCCAATCTGATGAACCTGACCGCGAGCCGCGAGGTCATCTCCACCGGAGATATGATCGGCATTATCTTTGCTTGCTTGCTCAGCTTGGTCTTTCTCGGCGGCCTCCTATCCGCTGCGCGCGTCTTGATCCGCGCCAACCAGTTTGGCAGCGCGCTGACCTCGCGGCTCGCGGTCAGGTTCATCAGATTGGAAAGTACACCAAGCAGCAGCAGACTGATAAA
>JBCBGJ010000158.1:5827-6092 GCA_038526925.1 Pseudomonadota bacterium | reverse complement strand
ATATGCCATTCGTGGTGCGGATCTGGTTCATCTTCCTGATCTGCGTGCTGATTGGCGTTGTTGTGTCATTGCTGACGCCGCCGCCGGAAGAGGATCAACCGGTACAGCTCGGCGATATAAGCTTCGCGACGACGATGACCTTCAAGGCCTCTGCGGGCGTTGCGATCGCGATCTTGATCGGTCTCTACGCCGCCTTTTGGTAAGTCTTAGCAGCGTCACTCAACAGGTGACGCTGCGAGAACATTTGCCAAGGCCCCCTCTGTGC
>JBCBGJ010000158.1:0-5817 GCA_038526925.1 Pseudomonadota bacterium | reverse complement strand
CGACCAAACGGCCAGTATAGCCGGTTGATCCGTAAACGATGACGTCAAATTCGCGGCCAGTTGCCAAGGCCCCCTCTGTGCGCCAGTTAAAGCGCTGAAACTATTAGGAGGATGCCATGGCAACTGGCCGCGAATTTGACGTCATCGTTTACGGATCAACCGGCTATACTGGCCGTTTGGTCGCTGAATATCTCGCTAAGACCTATGGCACTGGCGGCGACGTCAGCTGGGCGATGGCGGGCCGCAGCGCAGATAAGCTCGCTGCCGTGCGCGACGAGATCGGTGCACCCGCTGACACACCTTTTGTGGTCGCGGACGCGAACGATGCTGCCAGCTTGAAAGCGATGGTTGAACGCGCGGGCTGTATCTGCACAACGGTCGGCCCATACCAGCTTTATGGCGAAGCTCTGGTCGAAGCCTGCGCGGCCGCGGGCACCGACTATGTCGACCTCTGCGGAGAGCCAGCTTGGATGCACGAGATGATCCAGAAGCATGAAAGCGCTGCGCAAGCGAGCGGTGCCCGGATTGTCTTCTCATGCGGGTTTGACTCTATCCCGTTCGATCTTGGCGTTTGGTTCACGCAGGAAGCTGCAAAAGAGCGGTTTGGCAAACCCGTTCCGCGCATCAAAGGCCGTGTCCGTAAGATGCAGGGCACCTTCTCTGGCGGCACCGCAGCGAGCTTTAAGGCCACAATGGCGTCGGTTGGCAAAGACCCGTCTTTGCTCGGCGTTCTACAAAACCCGTTCAGCCTAACCATGGGCTTTCAGGGCCCAGATCAGCCGCACGGGATGAAGCCGGTTGAAGACGCTGACATTGGCAGCTGGTCCGCGCCTTTCATCATGGCCTCAATCAACACTAAGAATGTCCATCGCTCCAACGCGCTGATGGGTCATTCGTATGGCGAAGACTTTGTCTATGACGAGATGATGCTGACGGGTCCTGGCGATGAGGGCAAAGCGACCGCTGAGGCGATTGCCAGCATGGACATGATGGGCGGCGATGATGGCCCAAAGCCAGGCGAAGGCCCAAGCAAGGAAGAGCGCGAAGCGGGCTTCTATGATGTCATGTTCCACGGCACATCCGCTGATGGTCAGGTCATCATTGCTGGCGTTACGGGCGATAAAGATCCCGGCTATGGTTCAACCTCTAAGATGATTGCTGAGAGCGCCATTTGTCTCGTTAAAGACGATACGGGCACACCCGGCGGCATCTGGACACCGGCACCGGCCATGGGCGGTCACATCGTGAAGCGCCTCACTGAAAAAGCAGGCCTGACCTTCACTGTCGAAAACTAAGCGTTCGACTTAGAACTTACCGAGGCAGCGTTTCGCGCGCCTCGGCATTCGCCTCAATCTGTTCGCGTAAGAGCCAAAGCTCGCGGAATTCACCTTTCGCGAGCAGCTCCACCTGGTCGTCATAATGGGAGGTTCCGGGCTGCCTGGAATTTCCGTAGGTCATGATCCCATAGGCTTTGATTGGATCGGAAAACTCGATCATGGAGACCCAGGTTTCGCCATGGCGCGGCGTGCGGATATTGTCGCCGTCCGGGTCGGCCCATGTGATGACATTGAAAGCCCCGAGATTGCCATAGCTGCCGAGGCCCGGCAGGTCTGTGTCATCGACTTGAAAGCGTGAGACCTCGCCAAACGAGCGATCTAGCTGTCCGTACTTTTCCCGCGTACTCGCGATTGCTGTGCGGAGGCTTTGAACCGCGGCGGCCGGGTCTGCGATCCCGTAGGGCGTGGTCAGCGGCTCCTCGATCGACCATGGCACTCGGTATGCCTTTTGGCTGGCGAACGGAAACCCAACTTGCGGCGCGGTGAATTCCAGCATGAACTCCTCAAACAGAAGGGCTGCGGTGCTGTCTTGATCCACTTCGCCGTCCCAAGCCTCGAGCAGCGCCATAGCGGTCCGGATATCGGGATCGGTGAGGCCTTTGGTGGCCTCCGATAGGTCCGGTAAAACGCGGTACAGCGCGGTCGCTTCGGCCGTGAGTTTTAGCGCGACCATTTCGTCAAAGCTCACTTTCTCCTCATCAAGCAGCATCTGAACGGAGTTCTGTGCCCGAAGCGAGAAGGGCCCTTTGGGGGCGACATAGGCTGGGAAGTCTTCAGCCTTGTAAGCTGGGGGATAGGTCGCGAGCCAAGGTGGGTCGTTGGCGTTCTGGACAAAGCCAGATGGCGGATCGGCGACAATCGGCAAGTCTTCTAAAGGATGGATTTCGTCCCACACATAGTCGGAGCTATCGCCCGGCACGAGGCCTGACCAAAAGGCGAGATCGCCCTGCGCCCGCTTCGGTAAGATCCCGTTCGAAGTGTATTGGATGTGACCGTCTTTATCGGCGTAGACGATGTTGAAGGTTGGCACTTGCAAACGCGCCATGACGGCCTGGAATTCTTCAAATGAGCCCGCGCGCAGCATGTCGAAATATTGCTGCAACATGCCGGGGCGGTCGAGACCCGCGACGCGCAGCGCAATCGTCTCGCCATCGGCGCGCTCAAAGACGGGACCGTGAACGCTCTCGCGTTTGATCAGGGGCTTCTCAAGCAGCGTGCCATCGGTTTGTTTGACCAAATAAGTCACGGTCTCTTCCTCGAAGGGCAACACCTCGCCATCAAAGACGTATCCACCATCCTGAAGCGTCAGATGATATGAAGTTGCGCCAAGCATTCGATTGACCGTGTTGGCGATGCCCATGCGTTGATTAAAGGCAAAGCGAATGACGGGCAGGCCAACCTGCGTGGCGCCATACATTTCGAAATCTGGCCCGATGAGATGCGCCTCGTAATACGTAAAGAAGCCGCTCGCCCAGGGCAGGTGCGGATTTGCCAGCAGGAGCGTATTGCCGCTCTCCGACTTGGCCGGTGCGATCGCCCAAGTGTTGGAACCAGCAGGAACTGGCGGCGCCGCGGGGCCAATCGTGCGGCTTGGCGAGGCGACATAGACAAAATTCATAAGCCGATGCGCATGGGCGATGACATCGACGGCAGAAACCGGGAGCACGACCTCAACACGGTCATCAATTGCATCCGGGTTGGCGGCCGCATAGGCGTTGACCCCGTCCGCGAAGGCGTCGAGAGACGCTTTAAACTCGGGTTCCTGCGCCGCATACCAGACTTCAGCCCGCTCCGGAACGGAGTTCGCGATCAACCAAGTCGCGGTTGGTTCATAGGCTTCGCCCCAATATTCCGGGCCTTTGGCGCGCGCCTCGCCATACAGCTCAAGCAACAAATCACCGTGACTATGAGCTTGCGCCCAGCCATAGCCATAGAAAACGTCTTCGGCGCGATCCCCATAAATATGCGGCACGCCATACGTGTCCCAGATGATTTCGGGCCCTGATACTGTTTGCGCTTCAATCGCGGGCGGGTCAGGTTGGAGCGCGCTTTCACAAGCGCTTAGTCCGAGAAGGACGAGGGCAAATAAGGCTCTTTTCGCAAACATGTCTGGGTTCCCTGAGACTCCAAGTCCAGAGTTCGTAGCCTTTGTCGCCGTCGTTTGTCTTATCTGATCACGACCGCGGCGAAGAAAGATAGACGGTCGCTTTGATTTCAGACCCGAATGATCAGTCTTTGGTCTCTCGGATTACTCCGACGGCGGCTTGTGACGCTTTTTGATAGTACCGGAAAAATTGAGGACCGGACGGCCATCGCCAGTGATGACGCCGCGCACGAAGGTGATGGAGCGACCACCGCCCATGACCTCGCCGCGCGCCTCAATCAGTTCGCCATCAAGGGCGCCTGACAGGAATTCCGAGGTAAACGCCACAGTCACCCCATAGCCGTCATTCTCGCTATTATGGGCAAGCGCGAACAAGGCGAAATCCGCAAAGGTCATCAGGGCGCCGCCATGCACCACACCGCCAGCATTCATATGCTTTCGCTCAGCGCGGAAGGCGGCGATCATTTTCCCATCGTCATCTTCCTTCAGATAGAACGGCCCCGCCGTATCGTGCTCAAACGGCTCACTCGGCCAGGTCGACCATCCCGCAAACTCGCCCTCGGTGATTAGCTTGGCTTCCATGAACAGCCCTCCTTGCTGGGCTGTGATAGCGCGGATGTCACAAATCGCTAGCGTGACGATGCGTCAGGGTTCGACTTGGCGCGCGGCTTCGCTATTGTGAGGTGTAGGAGGAATTGATCCATGGCTTTTGATCCTGAAATTCGCGATGCATTGATCGACCAGGTTCGTCGGTTTGTGCGGGAACGCTGTGTCCCAGCTGAGGCGCAAGTGGCTGAAGAGGATTTGGTTCCGAGTGAGCTTGTTCAGGAAATGAAAGAGCTGGGCCTTTTCGGCTTGGCGGTGCCAGAAGCCTATGGCGGCCTGGGCCTTGATATGGAAACCGAATGTCTGGTTGGCTTTGAGCTTGGCTGGACGTCGCCTGCTTTCCGATCCGCGGCGGGAACAAATATCGGGATCGGCTCGCAAGCGCTGGTCTTGTTTGGAACGGAAGAGCAGAAAGAGAAGTATCTGCCTGGTATTGCCAGCGGCGAGATCGTGACAAGCTTTGCACTCACCGAACCTGAGGCTGGATCCGATGCCGGGGGCTTGCGCACCAAAGCCACCAAAGATGGCGACGATTATGTCTTAAATGGCGGTAAGCGCTACATCACCAATGCCAACGTTGCCGACCTATTCACCGTCATGGCGCGCACCAATCCGGACGAACCCGGCGGCAAAGGTGTCTCTGCCTTTATCGTCCCGCGTGACACAGAAGGCCTATCGGTCGGCAAGCCGGAAAAGAAAATGGGCCAACAAGGCGCTCATATTTGCGATGTAAACTTCGACAATGCCCGCGTTCCGGCAGAGATGATGGTCGCAGGCGAGGGCGAAGGCTTTAAAGTCGCGATGAGCGTGCTCGATAAAGGCCGCCTGCATATTTCGTCTGTCTGCACCGGCATGATGGATCGTTTGATCAGCGAGATGGTCAATTACGCGATGGAGCGCGAGCAGTTCGGTAAGCCGATCATGCAACATCAGCTGATCCAAGCGATGATTGCCGATAGCCAGGCGGAAGCCTATGCGGCGCGCTGTATGATTCTGGACGCAGCCAAGAAGCGCGACGCCGGAGAGCCGGTCACGATGCTCGCCTCATGCTGCAAAATGTTTGCGTCTGAGGCTGTTGGCCGGGTCGCGGACCGCGCGGTGCAAGTTTTTGGCGGTGCGGGCTATGTTGCTGATTATGGCGTCGAGCGCTTCTTCCGCGACGCCCGTATTTTCCGCCTCTATGAAGGCACGACACAAATCCAGCAGATCATTATTGCACGCGAGCTGAGCCGCGCAGCAAAACGCGGAGAGATTTAAATGGCCGACACAGAGCACGAGTTTGGACCCGAAGATGTTGGCCTTAGTGCAGAGCGCCTGAACTATATCCCGGACTATTTCGACAAAGCCTATTTGAAGGATGGCAAGCTGCCCTGCATGGCGACGATGGTCTCGCGCAATGGTCAGATTGTTCACGAGACTTATCGCGGGAATACCCACCTCGAAGGCGGCTCACCGATTGGGCCGGACACGATCTTCCGGATCTATTCGATGACCAAGCCGATCACATCAGTGGCGGCGATGATGCTGCATGATGAGGGCATCATTCGGCTCGATCATGAGATATCGCGCTACATTCCTGAATTTGCCGATACCCAGGTCTGGGATGGCGGCGACCTGAAAGATTATAAGACCCGCGCGCCGGATCGACCGATGACGGTTCGAGACGCATTCACTCACACCACTGGCGTGACATACGGTTTCCTGTTCCAGCACGAAGTTGATGCGCTGTATCGCGGTGAAAAGATCGGAAATCTCGGCGAGGGGGACGGC
>JBCBGJ010000157.1:0-6169 GCA_038526925.1 Pseudomonadota bacterium | reverse complement strand
TGGGCTTCGGGTCGCCGGATAGCCTCATGGCGCAAATTGAAGCGAAGCGCCTCGCCTTTGCAGACCGCGCCGCCGGCTATGCTGATCCAGCCTTTAGCGGCATTGATCCTGAAGTGTTCATCCGACCCGGCTATAATGCGGCGCGCGGTGAAGCGATCGATATTACCAACGCCATGGCGCCGCCTGCGCCTGGCTTCGCGGACGCTGATGCCAAACTAGATGATGGTGACACGACCTATCTCACTGTGACGGATAAAGACGGAATGATGGTCTCTTTGATCCAGTCAAACTATCGCGGCATGGGCTCTGGTCTGGTGGCAGATGGTCTGGGCTTTATGTTCCAGGACCGTGGCCAATTGTTCAGCCTCGACCCTGAGCATCCAAATGTGTTTGAGCCCGGCAAACGTCCGTTCCATACGATCATTCCAGCCTTCGCCTTCAAGAAGGATATGCCAGGCTGTCAGGTTCGCTCGGTCGCGGCAGAAGAAGCGTGTCCGTACGAGCCTTGGCTAAGTTTCGGCCTGATGGGCGGCGGTATGCAGCCACAAGGCCATGTCCAGGTGATCCTCAATCTGATCGATTATGACATGGGCCTACAAGAAGCTGGCGACGCGGCGCGCTGGGAACATCGCGGGGGCTGTGAGCCGACGGACGGCCTTAACGGGGACGAATGCGAAACCGATATGGGCACTGTTCATTTGGAAAGCGGGATTCCTGTCGAGACACGCGCGGAGCTAGAGCGCCGGGGACATGAGGTTGAATGCTGCCGGGCAAATGGCGGCGGCTATCAAGCGATCATGCGTGACTTTGAAAGCGGCGCTTGGATTGCAGCAACCGAGATGCGTAAGGATGGAAACGCCGACGGATACTAGAAGGATGAAAGCGGCCAGTCCGCGTGCAGTCTTTGGTCTCGTTTAAGTTACTATACGTGGCTTTGAAAGCCTGCGCGGACTGGCAAAGCCGCTTCCAACAATAGGGTCTATAGCACAAAGTTGACGTAACGGCAATTAGAGGTGCTGGACCCAAAAGGCTTCGCGCGCCATATCACCTCTTATGGAAGCCTTCGCGAACCTTCTTGAGCGCCTCTTGCTGACCCCGTCACGGAACGGGAAGCTGGCATTGATGGCGAACTATTTCGCTACCGTGCCCGACCCAGAGCGCGGCTGGGCGCTTGCCGCGCTAACCAATGAGATCGACCTGCCTGGCGTAAAGGCGGGCCTTGTGCGGCGCCTGGTTGAGAGCAAAGTCGACCACGAACTGTTTCGCCTGTCCTATGACTATGTTGGCGATTTGGCCGATACGGTAAGCCTCATTTGGCCGAGCCAGCATGGCGCGAACTACGTTCCGACTCTGAGTGAGGTCGTTACAGAGCTATCAGACGCGACCAAAGCGCAAGGCGAAAAGCTGATTGAGGGATGGCTAAATGCGCTCGACGCGCGTGGGCGCTGGGCGCTTTTGAAGCTGGTAACCGGCGGGCTGCGAATTGGCGTTTCGGCGCGCTTGGCAAAAGTTGCGGCGGCGCAGTTCGGCGAGATTGAAACGAGCGAAGTTGAAGAGATCTGGCACGGCCTCGAGCCGCCATATCTCTCGCTATTTGCCTGGCTGGAGGGTAAAGCCGAGAAACCCAAACCAGATATCGCCGCCCCATTCCGGCCGGTTATGCTGGCGCATCCATTGGTCGCTAAAAAAGATCGCGACAATCCCGATGCGGTCGATCCAGACTTGATCACGGCAGAAACGTTCGCTGCAGAATGGAAGTATGACGGCATCCGCGTCCAAGCCGTGTCCGAAGCGGGAGTGCGCCGGATCTACACACGGACCGGCGATGATATCAGTCACACGTTCCCGGACGTTCTGGCCGCGATGGATTTCGAAGCCGCGATCGATGGCGAGCTTTTGGTGCGCGCACCGGATGGCGGCGTCGCGCCGTTCAATGAGCTGCAACAGAGGCTTAATCGCAAGACTGTCTCCAAGAAACAGATGGACGCGCGCCCGGCCTTCATTCGCGCCTATGATTTACTGGTCGATGGCGAGGAGGATCTTCGTGCACAGAGCTTTAAAGACCGCCGGATCCGGCTTGAGGGGTTTGTGGCCGGTCTGGAGACCGACCGGATCGACCTGTCGCCAATCGTTGAGATCGAAAACATCGCGGCGCTTGAGCATGCACGCAACAATCCGCCAGCGCCTGAGATTGAAGGGCTTATGCTCAAACGCTGGGACAGCGTCTATGAAGCCGGTCGCCCGAAAGGGCCTTGGTTTAAGTGGAAACGCGATCCGTTCTTGATCGATGCAGTGATGTTATACGCGCAGCGCGGACATGGCCGGCGATCTAGTTTTTATTCGGATTTCACGTTTGGCGTCTGGCGCGAGATTGATGGGGAGGATCGGCTCACACCCGTTGGGAAAGCTTACTTTGGGTTCACCGATGATGAGCTAAAACAGCTCGACAAATTTGTCCGCGACAACACGATTGAACGGTTTGGACCGGTGCGGTCCGTCACAGCGACGAAAGAGAAGGGTCTTGTCTTCGAAGTCGCGTTTGAAGGTTTGCAGCGTAGCCCACGGCATAAGTCCGGCATCGCCATGCGCTTTCCGAGGATCAACCGAATTCGCTGGGATAAACCGAGTGCTGAGGCTGACCGGTTGGAGAACTTAGAGGCTTTGCTCCCCGAGAATGCGTGATGGACAAGTTGTCGAAGCCTGATAGGGCGGGGCGATGAATTTTCGCGATTTTCTACTGCTCTCAGCGGTCTGCTTCGTTTGGGGCTTGAACCTGGTCGTGACGCGGTGGGTGGTTGCAGATGCCGGGGTTCCGCCACTCTTCTTCGCCGCGATGCGGTTTGCGGGAATCGCGCTGGTCTTATTTTGGTTTCTGCGGCCGATCCCAAAAAATCTCGGTACGCTGTTCATGATCGCCATGGGCATGGGCGCGGTCCACTTTGCATTTCTCTTTATGGGGCTCGCAAATGCGGAAGCGAGTTCGGTATCCGTGGTGGGGCAGCTCGGCGTGCCTTTCTCGACTTTGATGAGTATGGCTTTCCTCGGCGAGGTCGTCGGCTGGCGGCGCGGGTTGGGCATCATGCTGGCCTTTGCAGGCGCGATCCTGATCGCCGTCGATCCAAACACGTTCCAGCTGAGTTATGGCCTTTTATATGTTGTCTTCGCAGCCCTGATCGCCTCCGGAGCGGGCATCCTGATGAAGCGCATGCCATCGATCAGCGCGCTCCAAATGCAGGCTTGGATCGGTCTGTTTAGCTTCGCGCCTCTCTTTGCGGTCTCAGGGCTCTTGGAGAGCGACCAGAATGGCTGGGGCGCTTTCATTGAAGGCGGGTGGTTGGTGTGGCTTGCAACCGCCTTTGCTGTGCTGGGCGTCAGTGTTTTTGGTCACGGGTGTTTCTACAATCTGATCAAGAAATACGATATTTCTCTTCTCTCTCCGCTCACCCTCATGACTCCGGTTTGGGGTGTAGTCTTGAGTATTGTGATGCTTGGAGAAGTCCTGACGCTCCAGCTCGTTGTTGGCGCAGCCATTTCCTTAGGCGGCGTATTTGTTATTCTCATCCGTCCAAACAGCGCCATGCCAGAAGCTGCGCTCGGTGACAAAGTGAGAGGCAAAAGAGAATGAAGGTCGAGGCGCATCCAAGCCCGAATTTCAATGATCGCAAACAGCCGGTCGATATGCTCGTCTTCCACTATACCGGAATGGAGACGGGCCAAGCCGCGCTAGAGCGCATGTGTGATCCAGAGGCCGAGGTCTCCGCGCACTACATGATCTGGGAAGATGGCCGCATCGTGCAGCTGGTTGGCGAAGACAAACGCGCCTGGCATGCAGGGGTTTCCAGTTGGAAAGGCGAGACTGACCTAAACTCAAGGTCGATCGGCATTGAGATCGTCAATGGCGGTCATGACTGGCCGCTGCCCGGCAATCGGTTGCCGCCCTTTCCTGAGGTGCAGATCGATGCGCTGATTAAGCTCACGCATGGCATTCTCGAGCGCTGGAACATCCCGCAACAGCGGATCGTTGGTCACTCCGATATCGCGCCTGCGCGAAAAGATGATCCCGGTGAGCATTTTCCGTGGGCGAAGCTCTCGCGATTTGGGATCGGTCTGTGGCCGTCCTCTTTGCTCGATCGCGCCGCTGGCGCTGAAGGCGAGCGGCCCGCTTCAGCGAAAGGTCCACACCTTATTGGGCGCGGGCTCGGTCCGGGTGACGATAAGAAAGCGGTTAGCCGGCTGCAGACCATGCTCGCGGGTATTGGCTACGGTATCGAGGCGACCGGGATCTATGACAAGGCGACCGAGACGGTTGTGCGCGCGTTCCAGCGACGCTGGCTGCAAGACCAAGTCACTGGTTTTGCTGACATGCCGACCTTACGCATGATCGGCCTCATGCATCCGCTCTATTGCAGTTAGCGCCAGATTACGCCTTCGCGCTGGGGCGTGCATGGTATCGATCGTACCAAGCGCTGATATTTTTGAAGTCGCGGTTGAGCGGCTGACCAACCTGTTCGCCAAACGCCAGGAAGGCTGAAAGCAGAATGTCTGCTAGCGAAAAGCGATCACCGGCGAGATAGTCCCGGCCCGCCATCTCAGCGTCGAGCCATGCCAGTTTGTCTTGCACGCAGGCTTTCAGCCCGTCCGCAGCCTCGGGAACACAGCGCATGCGGTCCTGGAAGATGGGCAGGCCCTCTGCAAAGCGAAATCCGTTGGCGAGGGGCTCGCAGATATTGAGGTCGGCCCAGCGCGTCCAGCGACGAACTTGCGCCCGCTCTTCCGGTGTCGCGCCCATTAAAGGCTCTCCGGGCTGGCTTTCGTCGAGATATTCGCAAATCACGGTGATCTCTGTCAGCAGGGATCCGTCATCCAATTGCAGGGCCGGGAGCTGCCCAGCCGGGTTCACTTTCAAATAGTCCGACTGGCGATTAACGCCGGCCATGATGTCGACCTCTTCCATGGGCAGCTCAATACCGCGCTCAGCCATAAAGGTGCGCACGACTTGCGGATTTGGTCCCATCGAATTGTAGAGTTTCATACTGTTCTCCCGGCTTGGTTAGAAGTTCACGCGATTCGATACTGTTCCATCGACGATCAGGTTGGAGCCTGTGGTGTAAGAGGATCGCGGGCTGGCGAGGAACACCGCCGCGTCGGCGATTTCTTGCGGGGTGGCGCAGCGCCCGGTCGGGTTTCTCGAAACGGCTTGTTCGAAGAATTCCGGCATGTTCTGCTCGACCATGTGCCAAACACCGCCTTCGAAATAAACCATCCCCGGGGACACGACATTGGTGCGGATCCCGCGTTTGGCGTGCTGACGCGCAAGGCCCTTCGCCATATGGATCAGAGCCGCTTTGATCGGGCCATAGGAGCCTGCATTGTCGGCGACAGCGGCTGATATAGACGCGATGATCACAAAGGCCGCATCGCCTTTCTCATCCGCGGCTTTACCCAGAAAAGGCTCGGCGGCTTCGAACGCATTGACGGCGCCCAAGACATCGAGATTGAAGTTCTGCTTCCAGGAGGTCTCATCATTGCCCTGGGCCATCGCGCCAGCGTTCGAGACGAGAATGTCTATGCCGCCGAGCTCTTCACCAGCGGATGTGATCCAGTTTTTCAGCGCTTCGCCGTCGGTGACATCAACCGAGCCGCCGGTCGCTTTGACACCTTTGCTTTCGAGAGCTGAGACAGCCGCCGAGATTTGATCTGCGTTGCGGGCGCAGATCGCGACATTCGCGCCCTCTTCGGCGAGCGTGTCGGCAATGGCGCGGCCAATCCCGCGTGTTCCGCCGAGGATGACGGCGTTCTTGCCCTTCAGGTTTAAGTCCATGCTGCGCTCCCGTGTCTGTTTCTGCGTTGTATCGGAGCATACTCGCGGCTTTGCGCCAATGCGGGTCGTCGCGAGAGGGGGCTGGCGAATTCGTTGTGTTTGCACTATATCGCCCCCTCCAGACGGCTGGGCAGTTGCTGTCTCTGACGTGTTCAGAGGTGGAGGAAAGTCCGGGCTCCACGGAGACATGGCGGTGGATAACGTCCACCCGGCGCGAGCCGAGGGAAAGTGCCACAGAAAGCAAACCGCCCCTTTTGGGGTAAGGGTGAAAGGGTGGGGTAAGAGCCCACCGGGGCCACGGCGACGCGGCCCGCATGGTAAACCCCGCCTGGAGCAAGACCAAATAGG
>JBCBGJ010000156.1:0-6189 GCA_038526925.1 Pseudomonadota bacterium | reverse complement strand
CGCTGACGGAAGGCAAAGAGCTGGATGAAACACGCCACATTGCGATTGGCGGCGATCGCCGGGCGATGCGTATTCTATCATTCCCACTGTCCGGCGGCGTCGGTGCGATGGCGTTTGATGTGACTGAACAGGAACGCGCTCGCGACGAGCTGGATAAGCATGTCCAGGCGCACGATGAAACACTGAACCATGTCGCAGACGCCGTCGCGATTTTCAGCAGCGAACGGAAACTAACGTTCCACAATCGCGCTTTTGCAAAAATGTGGGATATGGACGAAGGCTTCCTGCTCGACATGCCGAGCCATGGCCAATTGCTCGATCGTCTGCGCGAGCGCAGGAAGCTTCCGGCGCAGTCTGAATACGCCAAATGGCGCGCTGAGGAGCTGTCTTACTATCTCGATATTAGCGGGATTGAAGAGGATGAGTGGCACCTGCCAGACAATCGGACCTTGAAAGTAACGCGTCAGCGCCACCCTATGGGCGGATTGTTGATCCTGTTTAAGGACATTACAAGCGAGCTGAACCTGCGGACCAAGTATAACGCCATGATCAAAACCCAAGGCAAAACACTGGACAGCCTGCATGAGGCGGTTGTGGTGTTTGGAACCGACGGGCGTTTGAAACTATGGAATAGCGCCTTTGCTGAACTTTGGGGGGTCGAGGAAGACCTGCTCAAAGACGAGCCAGACTATGATGATATCGCCGATTTCTGCGTCCCGCTCTTCCATGACCGGACGACGTGGAAAGCGATCAAAGGCCACATCACAGACCCGAGCGCGCGTCAGGAAACGACCGGCGAGATGAAACGCTCAGACGGCGCGATCCTGACCTACGTGACGAAGCCACTTCCGGATGGAAACACGCTAATCGCATTTGCCGATGTGTCGGCGCAGCGCTCAGTCGAAACGGCTCTACGTGATCGCGCCGAGGCGTTTGAGACGGCGGACCGCCTCAAAACAGAGTTTGTGAAAAACGTGTCCTATCAGCTACGTTCGCCGCTGCAGACCATCCTTGGCTATGGCGAGTTCCTGCAAATGGAGCGCATTGGTGATCTCAATGATGCGCAGCGCGATAAAGTCGATGCAATTTGTGAAGCGTCCAACCATCTCAATGACTTGATTGGGAACATTCTAGACCTCGCTATGATAGAAGCCGGTCGCATGGATCTCGACATCACCGAGGTCGATCTGAAAACGCTGATCAAAGAAGCGGTGTCCATTGGCGTCACGAATGCGGCGGATACAGAAGTCGAAGTCGTATCGAACATTGAAAAAGATCTCGGCAAAATCGAAGCCGACGAAAAGCGTATTCGCCAGGTTCTTTTCAATCTGATTTCGAACGCGCTGCGCTTTACCGACCCAGGCGGCCAGGTAACGATATCCGCAGAACGTATGGGCGACACAGCGAAACTGACCGTAAAAGACAATGGCCGCGGCATTCCAGCCGAAGATCAGGCAACGCGGTTTGATAGCTTTACCTCAAGCGATCGACGCGGCGCCGGCCTTGGCCTGTCTTTGGTGAAGCATTTTGTTCAGTTGCATGGCGGCAATGTCGGCATCAAGTCGCAGCCGGGCGGTGGCACAGAAGTCGTGTGCTGGATCCCGGTCGAAGCCTCGCCAAAAGGCGGATCAGGTTCACCCGAAAAGCTCGCCGCTTAATCTGGCGTGTCCAGGCGGTCTAAGTAAGCCGTCGCATCCGCATCGATTTCGAGTGAAGAGCGCGACCAAGTGCAGTTTTCGCGAACCAGTTTTGCAGGATACCCCGCAACAGCTGAATTTTCTGGAACATCTTTTGTAATTACAGAATTGGCACCAACAATTGAGCCATTACCAATCGTAACGCCTGGCAATACACTGACAGCACGCCCAATCCAGACATGATCGCCAAGCACAATGTTGCGTTTGTCTTTGACAAGCTGTCTTGTTTCTAAGTCAATGATGCCGTGCTGATTGTGCGGCTGCATATGGATATCGTGAGAGAGCATGCAGTCTTTTCCCATCACAATTTTCGATTCCAAAAGCCCAGCAACGAGGCCATTGATCGAAGTGTCATCACCAAGCTCAATCTGGCCACCCGGATAAAAAGTGAAGTTCGCTTTCACGTGGCGTAGGTTGCCGATCTTAATCTTGGCGTTTCGCGCGGCGAGGCGCAGATAAAGATCACCGATAAAACTACCAATGCTTATGACAGGAAAGCTATCTTCTTTATCTATGACGAGGGTTAGTTTTGCGCGGCCAGTCTTCAAATTGCTGACCATTTGCTCGCCGAGCGTGATCTCCTGATCGCATTCACCCTTCAATCTAACCCCCGGGAACTGGGAGAGATCGTTTATCCGCAAAGTATGATCCAAAAAAGTAACCCCACTTTCGCGTGCAGGAAGTTCAAAAGAGCGTTTTCGAATTGGACGAGTCTTCGTTGGCCGTCAATTGAGCATGGCATGGGGTATCGCGCCCATCACTTGCCAAGGAGAGGCAGACCCGCCACGATTACATTCCAAGCGAATTGCTTGTGAGTACAAAAGGGAGGCCAGAATGGCTATTGCACGTGTGACAGAGATTATCGCTGGATCGAAGAAGAGTTTCGATGATGCGATCAAGAAGGGCATCGCCCGGGCGAACAAAACACTCAACAATGTTGAAGGCGCGTGGATCAAGGATCAGTCTTTGGTGCTCGAAAAGGGTGAAATCAAAGAATACCGCGTCGTGATGAAAGTGACCTTCATCCTGAAATAGAGACCATGAAACAACAAACCCCCGCCTCATACGAAGCGGGGGTTTGTCTGTCGCAAGCTCTCCCGGATCTAGTGTCCGTTTGACTGATAAGTCGCTGAATTGCCGACGGCTGTCGCAGATCCAAACACGCTTCCGGATTGTCCGACGGTCGCGCTGCCCCGCGCGGTGACCGACCCAGCATTGTACTGTTGCGTTTGGCCATGCAGCGTTGCGTCGCCGCAAATATTACAAAGCGTGGCGGTTGCGGCGTTCCCGATTGAGGTGGCCGTTACAATGCCATCTCCATCATAGCTCGATGAGCCGTTCAAGCTGGCTTCGCTGTGAACCGATCCATAATTGTTTTGGATCGCATAGAGACCGGTATCAGATCCGATATTTGAGATCTCGGCGGCATTGCCGACGCCATAAGCGCTCGAAGTCGCGTAGCCTGACCACTCATCCAATGTCACATAAGACTGCGAATCGACGTCCGAGGCGTTCTCTTGATACAGCTCCGATCCGTCGCGGCCCAGCGAAGCATAACCCCACTCATTATGCAGCGATGCGGAGTTGCCGAAGCCCGTTGAGGCGGCGAGTACATTGTGGCCATTGCCAAGATAGACATCGCTTGACGCTGTGATGGTTTCGCCGGCGGCTGTGGTTTGGACTGCGCCATTAATGTTGGTGCTGGTCGTCCCGGTTGAAGACATGGCATTTCCGCCTGCCGTCGTGCCGAAGCTCGCGGAGGTCCCATCGCAACACATATCAACATCTGTCGTCGCTTCGACGGAGCCATTGCTTTCCTGGATTTGGAAGGCCGCGTTCTTGCCCCACTCATCGGTTGGGACCGAGACGTTCGCGATGCCGGTTGTGGCCGTCGCGATATTGTTGGCGCGGTCCATATCGACACGCGTATTGGCCGAAACATCACCATCTGCGACTTGCTCAGCGCGATAGTAATTGTCGCCGGACCACGTGCCCCCTGTGGTTGAGTTGCCGTAAGCCGTTGTCGCTGCGACCGCGAGGCCCGCCGTTCCGCCGAGCAATTGATTGTCAGCGCGAACATTGCCTTCCAGTGCTTGGGTGACATCGAGGTCAATCGAGCCCTGCATCACCAATCCAGCGGCCGCGTTACCAACTGCAGTGGACGTGGAACTTGCTTCCCAAGCCGTGTCAGGAATTTCAACCGTCATGTTCGACCAGACATCATTCAGTTGAACTTGGTCAATCTGAACCGAAGCCGGGTGGTCGTCCGCGTATGCGGGTGGCTGAATGAGCGCTACGCTTGCGAAACAGCCTAGCGCTAGAGTGCGCCGAATCAGCTTGGTCGTCGGATTTTCTTCCTGTCTAACCATTATCTTGCTGGCTCATCGGTATCGGCCTTGTAACCACTGTCGCGTTTGTCATGCCATTTGTTAGATGATTGGCGAGATCCACCATTGTAGTCTTCCAGCTGTGCGCGGAATGGGCGGTAATCGCCAGTGACGCTATTGGTGGAGATGACGCCGCGGGTAAGTGCGCAGACATCTGCGTTCGGGGCGCCGTAAAGGTTGGCCATCATTTCCAAAGAGGCGCGCTCAATCACAGAACGAACAGCCAATTGGATTGGCTCCTGGGCGCGGCCGCCAACGCCGACGTCAAAGACGTTACCGTTTGCGAAGTCAAAGATACCGAAAGAAAGCTCACGGCCAATGATCTGCTTTTGATAAGAGATCACGTCGAACACTTCGAGCGTATCTGTTTTCACAAGACGCAGGTCGAGACCCACATTGATCACGAAGAGTTTCGCGCCTGCAGTTCCTTTTGGATCGGTCGCGTTGGTTGCACCCACAAAAGCTTCACCGCCAACCGAGCGGATATTATAGTTCAGCTCCGTAATCCCGCCGACCAGATAGAAATCTGATCCAGGAATCGATCCAGCATGGATTTTATCAAAGTTGCCTGGCGCGTCGCCGATCAGCTTATTGTTCTTATACTTAAGATCGAGCTCTGCGACGGACGTATCGAATCGCTCAACCAGGACGGCGCCAGCTTTTGCCAGCGCGGACATTGCCATAAGAGATCCGCCTTGGGTGACACGGCGTCCCCCTTCGATGTCGGCTTTGCCTGTGTAATCAAGAATACGACCGACAGCGATTCTTGGGGCGCGGACGCCAGACTGGCGTGCATAGTGGCCCATGCAGACAAGGCCTTTTGAATAAGGCGTTGGATTCGCGGTAACTGGAGAGCCACCGATAGGTTGCGTGTAGTTCCCGCCTGGTCCAGCGACCGGAGAGATACAGCCTGTAACGATCATCGCTGAGGCGAGCGCAGCGCCAGTGGCTTTTACGCGAGCGAGCGGCAGAAGAGACATGAGGTTGATCATTAGAAGTCCAATTCTCCGTTAAGGACGACTGTTTGGTCGCCTTCATTGATCTGTGTCGAATCGATGATGATCGTGTTGTTCGATCCATTCGTGATGACATTGAGCTGATTGCCGACTGCGGTGCCGGATCCAATCATGCCAGCGGCGCCATCGGTCTGGCCCCAGCCAGTATAGAGACCGGTGCCGAGACCAGAGCCGCCTTCAAGCAAGCCATTGATGATGACCCGATTGCCGAGGCGATCGCGTGTGTTTGCAGAAAAGGGTCGCGATTCGTCGCCAAATCCGAACCCATAAGGGCGTTCGAATTCGGAGACCGAGCTCGCTTCTTGCGCTTGCGCTGGTAGAGCCGCGGCCAGCAGCGAACCACCAGCAAGGACGGCGAGGCCGCCAATGCAAAGTGTTCGTGTATGTTTCGGCGCTTTCTTCATCGCATTCTGTCCCGCTAGTTGTAGTCGAGGGAAAGAGTGCAACGGTCATGCCAATATTGGGGTATTCTGTAGCTACTTTCGCGCATCAGGCGAAGTTGAGGTGCCAGAGACTCACCCGAATTGGGGCATTTGTTCCACCATTTGTGTCGCTTTGAGACAAAACGAGGTGTCTTTTCGCAACTCGTGAAAGCTGTGCTATGGTCTTTATATACATATAAGCACAGGGAGGTGGCGTATGCTGATCGATACGATTCTCAAAGATAAAGGAAATTCGGTTCAAACGATTTCCGACAAAGCAACATTAGCCGAGGCGGCAAATTTGCTCGATCAAAAGAGAATCGGTGCGATCGTCGCCGTGGACGACTCCGGGGACTTGATTGGTGTATTGTCCGAGCGCGACATTGTGCGCCGTTTTGCCCGCAATGGAGAAAAGACTGTCACAATGACTGTCTCACAAGCCATGACCCGTGGCGTGATTACGGCGTCGCCGTCGGAAGATGTCGATACCTGTTTGGGGCGAATGACCGACCGACGCATTCGTCACTTACCGATCGTAGATGGCGGAACGCTTATGGGGATCATCTCCATCGGCGATTTGGTGAAGTATAAAATCGACGCTGTGTTGGCGGAAGCAGAGGCGATGGAAGCCTATATACGCAGTGGCTAAACTGAAAGGCCTTTAGCC
>JBCBGJ010000155.1:0-6196 GCA_038526925.1 Pseudomonadota bacterium | reverse complement strand
CAATTCTACTTCCGTACGACAGACGTGACCGGTGTTGTCACCCTGCCAGCGGACAAAGAAATGGTTCTGCCAGGCGACAATGTGAAAATGAGCGTTGAGCTGATCCAGCCAATCGCCATGGACCAAGGCCTGCGCTTCGCGATCCGCGAAGGTGGCCGTACTGTCGGCGCCGGTGTTGTGGCCTCTGTCTCTAAGTAAGAGACGGGCAAACAAACCCAAATCAAAGAAACCCCGTAGCCACCGGCTGCGGGGTTTTTTCGTGTTGATCTCCGAACGTGTTTTGGAAGCAGATCGTCAGCAATCCCCCATAAGGCGCAGTTTGTGACTTGAGTGCGGATGGCCTGCATGGTTGTGTCTGAAACAAATTCTGCAAAAGCAGTTCCTAATCATGGCCGGGGAGGCTCATTTGACCGACACCACTGTCGCTAAGCCGCGAGACACCAGCTTTTTTGGACATCCAAAAGGCCTCGCGATTCTGTTCTTTACCGAAATGTGGGAGCGTTTCTCCTATTACGGAATGCGCGGACTGCTGATCCTCTACCTGACGCAGCATTTCTTATTCTCGGACGAAAAATCAGCTGTGATGTACGGGGCCTACACGGCGCTCGTCTACGTTATGACCATTATCGGCGGCACGCTGGCGGATCGTTATCTGGGGCAGCGAAAGGCCGTCACTTTTGGCGCGATCCTCTTATGCCTTGGACATTTTGGGATGGCGTTTGAGGGTAGCGGATCAAAAGAGTACATCGTGACCGATTCGGCCGAAATCGAACTCCTCGACGAAGGGCGCGGCGACAATCGCAAGCTTTACGTTGAGGTTGATGGTGCAGAGCGCCGCGTCACTTTCGGGGCTGATGGTAGCATCAGCTTCCTAGAGACAGCAGACACCGCCGATGAGCCGACCGCGGCAACCTATCAAACGCTCGCTCCAAACTCTTATTCCACGCGGATTGAGCGCCAGGAAACCTACACACTGATCCTGTATTTCTCGCTGGCACTCATCATTGCTGGCGTCGGATATTTGAAAGCGAACATCTCTACGATTGTTGGTGCGCTCTATGATTTTGATGATCCGCGCCGAGATTCGGGCTTTACCCTGTTCTATATGGGCATCAATTTGGGGTCTTTCTTGTCCTCAATCACATGCGGGATTTTGGGCATTGTCTATGGCTGGCAATACGGGTTCGGACTGGCCGGGATTGGTATGTTGGCCGGCCTTATCGTCTTCATATGGGGACAGAAATATCTGGATGGCCGCGCCGATCCACCCTCTGAAGAGAAACTGAAGGAGTCTTTCATCGGCCCCATCAACGTAGAAATGGCGTGCTATTTGGCAGGGCTCGGGATTATCGCGGTCGCAATGGCGATCGTTATGAATGCTGAGATCATTCCTGATTGGTTTGTGGGCTCGCTCGGGATTGTCATTTTTGCGCTGCTGGTTGGCTACAGCTTCGTCAATCTCCAGGGTACGGAGCGCAAGCGTATGTTTGCGGCGATCTATTTTGTGCTCGCGCAAATTCCGTTCTGGGCGCTATTTGAGCAAGCGGGGTCATCGCTAAATCTGTTCACCGACCGCTTGGTCGACAAAACCATGTTTGGTGTCGATGTTCCGGCGCCCGTCTTTCAGGCTCTAAACGCGGGCTACATCGTTATCTTTGCGCCGATCTTGGCGTGGCTTTGGATTTGGCTGGCCAAACGAAACCGTGAACCATCGACGCCGGTCAAATTCGCGATTGGCGTTTTTCTAGCTGGGCTTGGGTTCTTGTCACTCGTTGCAGGTATTGGCGCCTCTGGAACGGCTGGAATGACAGCCGTCTATTTCATCTTTCTGATTTATTGGGTGCACACGATGGGCGAGCTTATGGTGTCGCCGGTGGGCCTCTCAGCGGTCACGAAAATGGCGCCTGCGCGAGTCGTCGGGATGACGATGGGCGCTTGGTTCCTCTATTCAGGGCTATCCAACTATCTCGCAGGCATCATCGCTCGGGGCACAGGCGCTGAGACAATTGGCGGTCAAATCACCGACGTCGCTGCGGCCAAAGCAAACTATGCCGCTGTCTATTCCAACGTAGGCTATGTCGCGATGGGAGTTGGCGTCCTGATGTTGCTGATCTCGCCGATCATTAAAAGCTGGATGAGCACCGACGTCGGCGCGGTTGATTCGCTCGATGATGAGCTGCGGGCGTCGGGCGAGAAGCCCGCTTAGCCCGCACCGCCAACGGTTAGGCCGCCAACTTTCAAAGTTGGTTGGCCGACGCCGACGGGGACAGACTGTCCGGCTTTACCGCAGGTTCCAACGCCGTCATCCATTGCGAAATCATTGCCGATCATCTCAACCTGGCTGAGGGCCGTGGGGCCGTGACCGATGAGAGTGGCGTTTTTCACGGGAGCGACCACTTTGCCATTCTCGACCAGATAAGCCTCTGTGCATTGGAACACAAAGTTGCCGGACGTGATGTCCACCTGACCGCCGCCAAAGTCGACAGCCCAGATGCCTTTCTTGATCGATGAGACAATTTCTTTCGGATCGTCTTTGCCGCCCAGCATAACGGTGTTGGTCATGCGCGGCATAATCGTCGCGTCATAGGATTCGCGTCGGCCGTTGCCGGTGGGCGCCACGCCCATGAGGCGCGCATTCTGACGATCTTGCATATAGCCTTTGAGGATGCCGTCTTCGATTAGAACTGTTCGATTCGTTGGCGTGCCTTCATCGTCCACAGATAGCGACCCACGGCGCGCATCAATCGTACCATCATCGATGACTGTGACGCCCTTAGAGGCGACTTGCTCGCCGACGCGACCTGAATAAACGCTGGTGCCCTTGCGGTTGAAGTCACCTTCTAAGCCATGTCCAACCGCCTCATGAAGCAAGACGGCCGGCCAACCTGGCCCGAGGACGACTTCCATTTCACCCGCCGGGGCAGGGATCGATTCGAGATTCACTTCCGCTTTTCTCAAGGCGCGCATGGCGAGTCCCTGCCAGCGTTCAGCGGCGATCCACTCATCATAGGCCGCGCGGCCGCCAGCGCCGGCAGACGCGGTCTCCCGGCGTCCGTTTTGCTCGAGCGTGACAGAGACATTCAAACGAACGAGCGGGCGAACGTCGTGAAACGTTTCACCGGCGGGGCGAAGGATGTCGATCTGTTCGTGGCTTCCTGCGAGAGAGACAGAAACCTGGACCACACGCGGATCTTTGGCGCGCACCCAAGCATCGATTTCCGCGAGGAGGCCTGTTTTGACGGTGAAATCTGGGGCTTCGGTCGGATCGATAGGTTTGTAGAGCTGGCGATTCGTTGGGATCGGACCCGTATCTAATTGACCACTGTACCCGCGCTTCGCTTGGCGCGCCGTTTCAGCGGCCCGCCGAATCGCATCTAGCGATAGCTCTCCAGAATGCGCGTTTCCGCTCGCTTCGCCGGCCACAACTCTGAGGCCAAAGCCCTGGCTCGTGTCATAGGTCGCTGATTTCAAGCGGCCATCATCAAAGACGAAGCCTTCAGATCGAGAGCGCTGAACGTAGATATCGCCATCATCGGCGCCGGAAGCGGCTTCGGAAAGGATCTTCGAAGCGTCTTGAGTGTCAAAAGGCAGGTCTGTGTATGTCATGCCTGGTATTTGACGTCGCCGGAGCGCTGGATCAAGCGCTCCGATGACAGTATTTGCGTTTAACCCGCGTTTTCGACCGTGAAACGAGAGAGTTGAAGCTCGGCAGGTTCCCAGCCAGGATTAAGCTCTAAAGACTTCTGGAAGTCATTATATGCGCCAGGGACGTCGCCGGTATTCTCCCGCGCGATGGCGCGATTGTAGTAGGCGGCGAAGAGGTCTGCTGATTCGAGATCAATCGCTCGATCGAGCGGTGCGATGGCGGCCTGAAAATCCTTGAGATAAATGTGTGCCGCACCTTCATTCAGATAAACCGGGCCAAGCTCCGGGGTAAGCTCTTTGGCTTTTGAGTAATCTGTGAGGGCTTTTTCGTACAAACCTTCTCGCATCCGGAGAACGCCGCGGTTTACGAATGTCGCAGCGCGATTCGTCTTTGTCATCGCCTGTTCGCGAAGGGCCCGCGTGCAGACTTCTTCGGCAGCGCGAAAGCTCACATATCCATTCTTTGTCTTTTGGAAGCACTCGCCGCCGAGACCTTGCCCGATGACGAAGACTTGAGCTGAAGCGGTTTGCGCGGCTATTGCCGTCGCGGCTGCAGCAACCATGAGTTTGAGTCTCATTTCAATTCTCCTGCATTTGTTTCTTAACCATACACTAATTTCGTAGAATTAGCGACAGAGTGCGACATTTTATGAACGCTGGTTGTATTGGGTAGACCTCGCGCTGTGGCGAATATATGGCTGCAACCAAGATTGAATGGAGTGACTCTTGCGTTACGTTCTTGCATGGATTTCTGCAGCGCTGATGACTGGATCGGCCTTTGCACAAGAATTGGTCGGCCAACCGACCCCTGGCGCCATAGGTTTTCAACCCGCGGCAACGCGGATTATGGAACGTGTGAACGACTTCCATAATTACCTTCTATGGTTCATTGTTCCGATTACGCTGTTTGTACTGGCGTTGTTGATCTGGGTCGGCGTCCGCTACAATAAGCGCGCCAATCCGGTGCCGCGTAAGTTTAGCCACAACACAACGATTGAGGTTATTTGGACAGCGGTTCCGGTCATCATCCTGGTCGCGATCGCTGGTCCATCATTCTCCAACCTGTTTTATCAGGAAAACGAACCGGACCTCGAAGCCATTGCGCAAAGCGGTGACTTGGACGATCCAAACATCTTCGTCGACGCGGCGAAAGAAGGTTGGATCACTGTCAAAGCCGAGGGCATGGGAAACTGGGCCTGGACCTATTACTACATGGATGAAGTCGATGCCGATGGATATCCAATCCAGTACGTCTCCAATGGAATCCATTACGGCCTGCCATCAGATCCCGCGCCAACACCAGAAAAGCCGCTTTACTTGGCGACTGACTATCCAATGGTCGTCCCAGTGAACCGCTACATCCGCTATCAGACAACGTCTGACCGCGTCATCCACTCTTGGACCGTTCCAGCGTTTGGCGTGAAAACTGATGCTGTTCCAGGACGTCTGAATGAGGGTTGGTTCCTGGTTGAAGAGACCGGCGTTTATTACGGCCAGTGTTCAGAGCTCTGCGGTAAAAACCACGCCTTCATGCCAATTGAAGTTCGCGTGGTTCCGCAGGATCAGTACGATCGCTGGATTGACGTTATGAAAACGGGCGACGTCGATGCCGCGACTGAACTCGTGCAAGTTATTGACCCGATCGATGGCGCAACTCGCCTCGCGTCGGTCGAGTAAGAGAGGGATTTAGATCATGCCTATGGATCAAGTTGCTGCTCACGGCCACGACGACCACGATCACAAGCCAGGTTTCTTTACGCGTTGGTTCTTCTCAACCAACCACAAAGACATTGGTACACTTTACCTCGTGTTCGCGCTGATCGCGGGTATTGTTGGATACTCACTATCGGGCCTTATTCGTCTGGAACTCGCAGAGCCAGGCATCGGACCGCTCACTGGCCTCATGGAAGTCATGTATGGCACCACTGGCCAACAAGCGATCGAACAAGCGAAGAGCTTCTATAACGTCGTCATCACTTATCACGGTCTGATCATGATCTTCTTCATGGTTATGCCGGCTCTGATTGGTGGTTTCGGAAACTGGTTTGTTCCGCTGATGATCGGTGCGCCGGATATGGCGTTCCCGCGGATGAACAATATTTCGTTCTGGCTGACCGTTACGGCCTTCATCATTGCGATGATTTCGTTCCTCGTACCAGGTGGTAATGGCGTGAACGGCTTCGGCGGCGGCTGGGTGCTTTACCCGCCATTGTCGAGCACGGCAGGTCACGCAGGTCCGTCTATGGATCTCCTCATCCTGTCACTTCACACGGCCGGTATCGCATCGATCTTGGGCGCGATTAACTTCATCGTGACCATCCTCAACATGCGTGCACCCGGCATGACGCTGCACAAGATGCCGCTCTTTGCTTGGTCTATGCTGGTCACGGCTGTCTTGCTGCTGCTGGCACTTCCAGTGCTTGCTGGCGCGCTGACAATGCTTCTGACCGACCGAAACTTCGGATCTCAGTTCTTTGATCCTTCCGGCGGCGGTGACCCAATCATGTTCCAACACTTGTTCTGGTTCTTCGGTCACCCTGAAGTTTACATC
>JBCBGJ010000154.1:0-6196 GCA_038526925.1 Pseudomonadota bacterium | reverse complement strand
CGCAACCTGTCCTGACGCAGAGCTCTATTTGATGCACCCGGTTAAGTCTCGGCAGACCATCCGGCATGCTTATGATTTCGGTGTGCGTCACTTCGCTTTTGATTGCGCAGCAGAGCTCGGAAAAATTCTGGTTGAAACGAACGATGCGGCTGACCTGCATTTGCATCTTCGCCTAGCGCTTCCAAAAGGCGGCTCGGCGACGATGCCGCTCGATGGCAAGTATGGCGCAGACTTCGACGAAGCAGTGGACCTGTTGCAGCGCGCTCGGCCTGTCTCGGCGAAGCTCGGCGTTTGCTTTCATGTCGGCAGCCAGTGCATGGACCCGGCGGATTATATCAAAGCGCTGTCTTATGTTCATGGCCTGCTCGAAGCAGCAGACGTGCAAATCGACAGCCTAGATTGCGGCGGTGGTTTCCCGGTCGCTTATCCCGGCATGACGCCGCCCCCAATGCAGGACTATTTTGCCCGCATCCAAAAAGGGATCGAGATTTTCGGCTTTGGCGGTCTTGAGATCATCGGCGAGCCAGGCCGCGCGCTGTGCGGCGAAGGCGGCTCCACGTTGACCCGGGTTGAACTACGAAAAGGCCAAGACCTTTACCTAAACGAAGGTTCCTACGGATCGCTTTTCGATGCCGCGCAGTGCGCCTGGAAGTATCCTGTACGCCTCCACCGTGAGGACGAAGCGAGCGATGAGTTACGCACGTTCCGTTTCTTTGGGCCGACCTGCGATAGCCTCGACACAATGGCAGGGCCATTCCATTTGCCTGCGGACACACGAGAAGGCGATTGGATCGAGATCTGCCATCTCGGCGCCTATGGCCAGGCGATGGCGACAGACTTTAACGGGTTCCAATCCGATGCCACAGTCGCGATTCTGGGTTCGTAAGACCTAACGCGTCCTGCTGTATCGATTATTGAGACAACCGGCCAATGATCCGCCGTTTGACAAGCCTCGGGGGCTAACGCATTAAGCGATCAGATGGTGCCGCTGTAAGAGGCGGCTAAGAGGGAAGCCGGTGTAAACCCGGCGCTGTTCCCGCAACTGTGAGCCAGGAGTGACAGGCCACGCGCCACTGAGATTTGGATCTTGGGAAGGCGGCCTGAAGCAAAGATTGGTGAGCCAGGAGACCTGCCATCGCGTCGTTCGTCCGGAGGCCGGGAAAAGTCTCAGCGGTCGGGAAGGTCTGATACCTCTCCTTTGAAACGGCAAAGTGTTTAGCTGGGTCCAGGCGATTCATCGCCTCGGGCTCTTTGTCGTCGTTTCGGCGCGAAAGGATACAAAGCGTGTCAGCGCCAGAGTCTACAGTTGAATTGGCGCCCACACCGTCTCTGATCGAGCGCGGTCTGATTCCTGTCTTACTGATTGGATGTGTGATCGCGCTGTTCCTTTCTTGCCTCCTCGGCTCCACGCCCTTGCCGCCAGACCGCGTGTTTGCCGCCTTGTTTGGAGGCGCAGATGTCGGCGACCGCCTGGTTGTTTGGTCCATCCGCCTCCCGCGCGCGCTGACCGCATTTTTGGTTGGGGCCGCGCTCGGACTTAGCTGCGCAGCGCTTCAAGGGCTTTTGCGCAACCCGCTTGCCGAACCCGGCGTCTTGGGTGTGTCGGCGTCAGCATCCCTCGCGGCGACGTTTTCGATCTATTACGGGCTCGTCGGTCTCACCCCTTGGGCCCTACCGCTGGCCGCGATCATCGGTGCGCTTGGAGCAACCGCCCTACTCGCGCTGGCGGCGATCCGAACTCAGTCCGTAATCACCCTGATCTTAATTGGCGTTGGCCTCTCAAGCTTTGCGGGAGCCTTGATGAGTTTGATGATGAATCTGGCGCCCAATCCTTTCTCGCTCGCAGATATGATCAATTGGATGCTTGGATCTGTCGCCAATCGCAGCTTCAACGATATTGGCTTCGCTGCACCATTTCTGATCGCCGGATCTGCAATTCTCCTTCTATCTCGGCGCGGATTATCAGCTCTAACGCTCGGTGAAGAAGCCGCGAGCGGCGTTGGCCTTAATCTCCGCAATCAGCGGATCCTCACCGTTTTAGGAGCCGGCCTTGCGACTGGCGCCTCTGTCGCACTTGCAGGGGCGATCGGATTTGTTGGCATTGTTGCGCCACACGTCATCCGCCCATTTACAAGACATGACCCGGCGCGCTCGCTCGTCCCATCGGCGCTATTCGCTGGCCTTTTGCTCATGTTGGCAGACATCATGGTCCGCATCCTACCGAGCCAGTCGGAACTCAAACTAGGCGTCGTCGCGGCGTTGCTCGGCGCGCCCGCATTTGTCTGGATCGCGATGCAGAGGCGGGCCGCACATGACTAGTCTTCGCATTTCAAACCTCACCATCCGTGCCAAAGAGACGGTTCTGGTCGACGACGCTTCCACGGAGTTGAAAACTGGCGAGTTGGTCGTCTTACTGGGGCCAAATGGCGCGGGTAAAACCAGCCTCATTCGCGGCGCGCTCGGCCTGATCAAGCCAAGTTCAGGCACCTCTCAATTGAACGGCGTCGAGGTCTCATCGATATCTCCGACAGCGCGCGCGCAGCAGGTTTCCTACCTCCCACAAATCCGGCCATTGGCCTGGCCGAACCGTGTTCGGGATGTTGTCGCACTCGGACGGTATAGTCATGGCGCAACGATTGGGAGACTGTCTGAGCAAGACCAGGCTGCCGTAGACACCGCGATTTCTGCATGTGACCTGACTCATTTACAGGACCGTTCCGCCGACACTCTATCCGGCGGCGAACTCGCGCGTATGCATTGCGCCCGCGCCTTCGCGGCGAATGTCCCCCTACTCGTAGCAGACGAACCCATCGCAGCCCTCGACCCGAGGCATCAGTTTCGCATTCTGGATCTGATTAAAACCTATGTCGATCAAGGCGGCGGCGCATTGCTCGTTTTGCACGATATCGAGCTTGCAGCGCGCTATGCTTCCCGCCTGATCTGGATGAAGGAGGGCCGCATCATCGCCGACGGCCCAGTTGCAGAAACGCTCACCGCTGAGCGTCTTGCAGAGGTCTACGGCATTTCAGCGACGGTGTCAGACACCCGCATCATTATGGACGGCGCGCTATGAGTGGAAAGGCGCTGATGCTGCAAGGCACAGGGTCGGATGTTGGCAAATCTGTCCTGACGGCAGCGCTTTGCCGAATAGCCAAGCGCCGCGGCCTTTCTGTCGCTCCGTTCAAACCGCAAAACATGTCTAACAATGCAATGGCCTGTACAGATGGCGGCGAGATCGGCCGCGCGCAGGCGCTTCAGGCGCGCGCAGCTGGGATTGAACCGAGCACTGACATGAACCCAGTCTTGCTCAAACCGCAAAGTGATCGCGCCGCGCAAATCGTCCTGCAAGGCAAAGCGCTCACCACCATGGAAGCAGCCGACTATATGGCGAAGCGCGACAGGCTTATGGGCGCCGTCCTTGAGAGTTTCACACGCCTGACAAAGGCTCACGATCTTGTCTTCGTCGAAGGCGCTGGCAGCCCGGCTGAGGTTAATCTGCGTGAGCGGGATATCGCAAATATGGGGTTTGCTCGCCGCGCGAATGTTCCCGTCTGTCTGATCGGAGACATCGACAAAGGCGGTGTCATTGCGAGTTTGGTTGGAACGCAAAACGTCTTGTCGGACGCTGACGCAGCGATGATCAAAGGCTTTGTCGTCAACAAGTTTCGAGGCGACCCACGCCTGTTTGATGATGGCGTTACCTTTATCGAAAATCGAACCGAATGGCCGTGCTTCGGCGTGATCCCATGGCTGCACGCGACCGCTAAACTACCAGCAGAAGATGCGGTGGTTCTGGACAAGCCACTGACAGCCAGTTCTGGTCGCATCAAAATCGTAGCGCCGATGTTGTCGCGGATTGCAAATTTCGATGATGCTGATCCGCTAAAATTAGAACCAAGCATCGATTTTCAGTGGGTGCCTCCGGGAACGCCAATCCCACGTGACGCGACCCTTATTATTCTGTTCGGCACCAAGTCCACACTTGCAGACCTCGCTTTCCTGAAAGCGCAAAACTGGCACCACGATATCATCGCGCATGCAAATACTGGCGGACATGTTCTCGGGATTTGCGGTGGCTATCAAATGCTTGGCAGAATCGTGCGCGATCCAGATGGCTATGACGGGGTGCCAGGAGATGCGGAAGGGCTCGGACTGCTGGACGTCGAAACCCTCATGACCAACTCGAAGCAAGTGGCTCAGGTACAGGCAAATTCAGTCGAAACAGGCGCCGGTATCCTCGGATACGAAATACATACCGGCGAAACATCAGGGGCGGACACGTCACGCCCATTCGCCAGGATCCAAAACCGCGAAGACGGTGCCCGCTCCCCAAATGGACGCATTCAAGGCACGTATTTGCACGGTGCTTTTTCAGATGACACGTTCCGCCATGCCTGGCTCGAAAGGTTCGGCGCAGTTATGTCGAGCAAACTCAATTACGAGGCGGAAGTTGAAGCAGCCTTGAATGAGCTCGCGGACGGTGTCGAAGCAGCGCTTGATATCGATGCGCTCTTCAGTTTGGCGGCAGCGCCAAACATGTCGCTCTAGACGGTTTCGTCCCAATGCTTGCTGAGCCGCGAGGCGGCGTTGATGATACCGACCATGGAGTAGGTTTGCGGGAAATTCCCCCAAAGTTCATTCGTTTCGGTATCGACGTCCTCAGATAGCAGGCCAAGCTTGGTCCGCGTTGCGAGGACGGTTTCGAACATGGCGCGGGCTTCTTCTTTGCGACCGACCCTCGCGAGCGCATCAATGTGCCAGAAGGTGCAGGCCGTGAAGGCGGTTTTCGGTTTACCGAAATCATCCTCCATCCGGTAGCGATAGACATGACTGCCGACCCGCAGCTCCTCATCAATGCGCTCTACCGTTGCGACATAACGGGGGTCCATCGGATCGATAAATCCGATCTCTGCCATGAGTAGGACCGACGCATCCAAATCTTCTCCACCAAACGCCGCGGTGAAGGCGTTTCGGGTCGGGTTCCAGGCCTTCTCCAAGATCGTCTCACGGATTTCATCGGCGCAGCTATGCCAGTGTTTCGCGCGATCATCACGGTCCAGTGCCTCAGCGATTTTCGCCAAGCGGTCGCAGGCCGCCCAGCACATGATCGCAGAGGACGTGTGGACATGGGCAATCCCGCGAAACTCCCAGATGCCAGCGTCCGGGGTGTTGTAGACTTGGAAGGCGCGTTCGCCGACCTGCTCAAAATGTTCGAACTCTAGCGCGCCCGCTTTGGTAAGCAGGCGGTCGTCGAAAAAGGCTTGCGCCGCGCCTAAGATAACATGTCCATAGACATCGTGCTGAATGTGCTCCGCTGCTTGGTTGCCAATCCGAACCGGGCCCATGCCGCGATAGCCAGGCAAACGGTCTGCGATCTCTTCAGTGAGATCGTCTTCCAGCGCGACGCCATAGACGGGCTGGATATGTCCGCCTTTGGTGTGGGCGACTGTGTTGCGCAAATAGCCGAGATAGCGTTCTAGCGTGCCCACCGCAGACAGCCGGTTCAACGCCGTGACAGAGAAGTAAGCGTCGCGCAGCCAGCAGAACCTATAGTCCCAATTGCGCTCTGATCCCTCATGCTCGGGGATGGATGTTGTGAGCGCTGCCACGATGCCGCCGGTCTCTTCGTAGACACAAAGCTTGAGCGAGATAGCAGCGCGGATGACCGCCTCTTGCCACTCTGGCGGCGTGGCTAAGCGGCGTGACCAAGACTGCCACTCTTGCAGAGTCCGCTGGAACCAATCTGCGGCCATGGAATCCGGATTGTCAGAGAGCGACTCGTCAGGGCCGAGTATGAAACTTAGCTCTTGGTCGAGTACAAACTCGCGCTCGTCCATAATGTAAGAGACGGGCGCATCGGTGGTGACCCGAAAGTCAACTTCCTCGTTCGGGAACCGAATGTGCGAGACGCCACGGCGTCGAATAATGGGGCGCTCGCCATGACCAGTCTCGCCGCGAAGATAGACCGTAATGCGCGGCATGCCAGACAAGGGCGTCACGCGTCGAACCATCGATGTTGGACGGAATACGCGGCCCTTATCGACAAAACGCGGAGCAAAGTCTGTAATCTTGATCGACGAACCGTCTGCGTCGGTCAAAACCGTCTCAAGGATCGCGGTGTTGCGGATATAGGTTTGCGTGGCGCTGACCTGATCGGCGAGCACAATTGAGAAATGTCCGCCTCCGCGTTTTGTCG
>JBCBGJ010000153.1:0-6201 GCA_038526925.1 Pseudomonadota bacterium | reverse complement strand
TGCGATGGCGGGTGGGCATCTACAATCAGTGATGGCGCTTTCTAATGGGCAGTTCGACGCGACTGTGGTGCTGGCAAATGGCGGTAATCCGGAAATCGGGTTCGCTGGTGGAACGCTGAAACGACTCCAGTGGCGCGGTATCATAGCGCCTGAGGACTATCGTACGATTTGGCACGCGGGTCCTGTCCCAAATTCGCCATTCGTTATTCGCACAGATGCTCCAAGAGAAATGCGGGACCTGATCAGTGGCGCGCTGGCGGCGATGCCGTTTGAGGAACCCGAGACGTTTAACGACATGGCTCGCCTTCCTGGCACAGCCTATAAAGCAGTCAGCCGCGACTATTACACCGACCTATTCGAAATGCGCACCGAGGAAATCGCGTCGCACCGCAAACGCGCGATTGCTGGAGGAAAGTAAGATCATGGCCTCTCACCTTGCGCGTTCGGTTTATCTTTGGCTCGGGATGTTGGCGTTCTGGGTGTGGTGTTTGAATCCGGCCGAAGCGCAAACCGACACCTTTGTGGTTGAGCCAATTACGGTCGGACTACCTCTCGCGAACCAAACTCAAGACGGCGTTGGTTGTAAATCCAGCGCCGATTTACTTGACCCAGTTGCAAAGTCCTATGCCGAGCTATTGGCAGACCGGTTCAACACGGACGTTACGATTTGCCTGACCGACACGCCCGAAGAGGTCGTGGCGCTCGCGCAAGAGGGCGAGGTTAACTTTGCTTGGGTCACCAAGGAAGCGGCGGCTCCGATTCTTGGCGATTGGAGGCCGGCACTGACGCTTCGGTATGAAAACGGTCTGGGCCGCGTTCCATTTGTTATGTTCACCCTGAAAGGGAGCCAGTCAGTCGGGAACTTATCAGCGCTGCAGGCGAGTGATATCGGATTGATTGACCGCCCGCCCCAAGCGCTCCACATCGATCTCGCCAAGCGTGTTTTGAAGGATTTTAATCTGCTCCGAGACAATGGTGTAGAGCCTATCTCATATCCAACCCACGAAGCCTTATTCGAGGCCGTTGAAACTGAACAGATTCCTGCCGGAATTCTTGAAGCCGGAACCTGGGGGCGCGTTTGTGCCGTGCTCGACCCAGATGCGACTTTCTGCGATCATTTTGAGGTCATGCTCTATGACCGCCAACGCGCGGACATTGGATTCATCCTTCCCACAGATACAGATCGAGAGCGTTTTTATCGCTTGATCGGCGTGCACATTGCGCTGCACCTAGATTTGCCGGCGGCTCACGATTGGTTGCGCCAAGGAGAAGGCTTCGAATTTGAGCCGACTGAGGCCTCGGCAATGAACGAAAAATCAACCGATCGAGCCGTCGCGTTCTAAGCATGTCGGATACGGGAGCCACAACAGCCACGATGGTGCGCGGGATGCCAGGTGGATCTTCGCGAGAGGTCGTTGAGCAATTTGAGACCGACCGCCAGGCCATGCTCCGACGTCGGCGTATGGGATTTGCCTTCGGTTTTTTGGGTATTGGCGCATTATTCCTTTGGTCTTTCACGATCTCTGAGGTTATCGGCACGCCGCATAGTTCTGACCCATTATCGAGGCTGGGCGACTTTCTTGCGCGAATGAACCCAAATCTCAGAACCGAAACCCTGCTCGAAGACGCAACGACAGAAGGATCGTTCCTGAGTTGGTTCTACGGTTGGCAATTGTGGTTCTCTGCACTGTGGGAGACTCTACAAATCGCAATCATAGCGTCAGTATTGGGGGCCATTTTTGCGGTACCAATCGCGATGATGATGTCCCGCAATCTGATGCCGATTGCGTGGGTACGTTTTTTCCTGCGTCGTCTACTTGAGGCAATTCGTACGCTACCGGACTTGATCGTGGCGCTGATCCTTGTTGCCGCCTTCGGAGTCGGACCGCTCGCGGGTATTATTACCATTACCCTCTCGACCACTGCGCGTCTCGGAAAGCTTTATTCCGAGGTGAATGAGAACGCCGACATGCGCCAACTCGAAGGCGTGAAATCTACAGGTGCGGGATGGTGGAGCCAGGTTCGGTACGGCATTTTTCCACAGGTTGTTCCAAACTATGCCTCATACGCGATGCTCAAGTTTGAGGGCAATATTGGCGCGGCGGCGGCGCTCGGGATCATTGGGGCTGGCGGCATTGGGATCGAATTGTCTCGCGCGATTACCTACACGCTCTTTGCGGATTACCTCGCAATCTTACTGCTGATGACCTGCATGATTTTTGTCATCGACATGCTGTCTGAGTGGATCCGTCACCGTTTGATCGGCGTCTCAGCGAGCGGAGCCATCTAATGACCAGTGCGTCGCAAGCCTCGATGATAGAAGACGCCGAAGCGTTGGTCCCAGGCCTTGTGAAACGTACACTGCTAGATCGCCTGCGCTCAGTGGCGCCGTTTTTGGTCGGTCTCTCGGTCTTTGTTTGGATTTGCATTGATATCGATATCTCTCCTGCGACCTTTTTGGCAGGCTTCGAGAAACTTGGAAACTTTCTTGGGAACATGTTCCCACCGAGTTCTGGTGGTCAAACGCCCAGAATTCTCAACGCGCTCCTCGAAACGTTCGGGATGGCATTTGCGGGAACGTTCTTGGGCGTGATCTTCGCCGTCCCGCTCGGTATTATTGGGGCGAAAAACATTGTTTCATTCGGGCCCGTGCATTTCATCATCCGTCGGATCTTTGACTTTTTCAGAGGCATTCCGGCGCTGATCTGGGCGCTTATCCTGGTTACGGCTTTTGGGTTAGGGCCATTCGCAGGCGTCATTGCGCTTGCGCTCGCAGATATCCCGGTTCTGTCCAAGCTCTATGCAGAAGCCATCGAAAATGTCGATCGCAAGCCGATTGAAGGTTTACGTGCCGCAGGCTGTGGGCGGCTGGATGTCATCCGCTATGGTGTCGCTCCTCAAGTCACACCGGTGATTTTGAGCCAAGCGCTCTATTATCTGGAATCTAATTTCCGGAATGCTGCTATCCTCGGCGTGGTCGGAGCGGGCGGGATTGGGTTTGAGCTTGAAGAACGGATCCGTATCTTCGCGTTTGACGAAGTCGCCTTCATCATTTTGCTTTTTATGATTGCTGTCGCCTTTTTGGATACGATTTCGGGTCATCTGAGAGGCAAGCTCGCCTAAATGACGCAATTCTCGCGCGTCCACTTTTTGTAAGTTGCAACTGCTCTTTTTTCTGCGCTGCCCGGCAGGCTCGCTGTCATCGCGCCCCATCGCGCACCATGCGCTGCAGCTTCCTCGATTGGGGCACCTGATGCGAGGGCATCTAGAACGCCTGCAGCAAAGGAATCGCCAGCGCCTGTTGCGTCGACTTGTTGAACGCCGATGCTTTCGAAGACGGAGTGTTCTGTTGCACGAAAGACTTCTCCGCCGCGTGGACCATCCGTCACGATCACAGCTTGGAGCCGACGGGTACACGCCTTGCGACCATGATGAAAGGCGTTTGGATAAAGGTCAGCTCCGATTAAGTCGTCTTTTGATCCGATCAAGACGTCTGCTGGTATCGAGTCTACCGCCTTGGATTGCGGCCAGTGTGCGACGATCGGAACCGATTCAAGCTCTGCTAATCCTTCGAAGCCCTTAAAGAGTGCGCGAAGAAATAGCCCATCTGGGCGATGGACCTGGACGGGCCCGATTTGAATCTCACCGATGTTTTGCTTCATCATGCGGCGGATGGAGCGGTCTAGATTCGGATCAGAATGCTCGAACATAATCGTGCGTTCGCCACTCGGCTCTATCAAGATCAGCGTTGTTCCGTTCGGTAGATCCGCGCGCTTAAGAAAGGAATAGTCGATACCAATCGCAGACAGTGCGTTTTCGATTTGATCGCTAACAGGTGAGTTAGGGATCACGCCCCAAACAGCCGCATCATGTCCGGCATTGACCAGGCAAGCGGCTGCATTCGCCGCGCCGCCGCCCAGCCTACCTTCGCGCAGGCCTGCTTGCTCAGGTTGCGGGCGAAATGCCAATATTCGACGTCCGGAATCGAGCGGTTGATCCAGCCAAACCGGGCAATCCCAGCCGACTGATCCAAAAACTAAAAATCGCGCCATTTATCGAGCCTTTTTCGCTTGCCAAGTGAGGCGCATCTCGCTTTTAAGTCCCTTTAGTAGGGACGCAGATTTTGACATATCTGGAATTTGTCCGCCTTCAGGTTTCGACAAGGCTACCCGAAGATCGCAACATTCGTGCGTCACTGATTTTGCTTTGCGGGATTTTTTTCGGCAGCGGTATGGCTGTCTGCATTCGTTTCCTTGGCGACGACTTTTCACCGTTCCAAATCGTCTTCATTCGGAGCTGTGTGATCCTTTCAGTACTGTTACCTCTTATGCTGCGTACAGGGTTCTCAATATTGAAGACGGATCGTCCAGTGATGATCTTTGTTCGCGCTGTTTCAGGTTTCGCTGGCCAGGTTTTCGGTGTTCTGGCAATCATCAATCTTCCGCTAGCGGAAGCGCAAGCGCTCGGCTTCTCTCGAGCCTTCATGATTGCACTGCTCGGGCTGATATTTTTGAACGAAGAAATCACCAAGCTACGCTGGTTTGCAATTATTCTGGGCTTTGTGGGGGTTGTCGTGATCGCTCAGCCGCAAACGGGCTTAAATGGCTTTGCGCTCTATGCGCTAGCCAGTGCGTTTTGTTTCTCAATCAGTACGATCATGGTCAAAATATTGGTCGCGACACATTCGCGTCAGACATTGATGACCCATGGCGCGCTCTTCCAATGTTTGTTTGCAAGCATTCCGACACTGTTTGTATTCCAAACTCCGCAATCGAGTGACCTCATCTGGTTCGTCTTGATGGGGGTGATTGCTTTGTGCGTGCAGCCGATCAATCTGCTGGCCTATCGCATCGGCGATGTCAGTCGTCTTGCACCGGTCGACTTTACCAGATTGATTACAGCCACTCTGCTGGGGTTTTTCATCTTTCAGGAAGTGCCAAGCTACATTTTTTGGCTCGGCGCGGTCATGATTATAGGTGCGAACCTCTTGGTTCTACGGCAAAAAAATGCGCCAGCATCGAAATAAAGAGTCCTAACAAATCGGCGTACTGTCACATTAGTTTGACTAAAATCCACAGGCTAATTGTGGTTTATTCTATGCAACAATTTGGAGCGAGGGGCGGGATAGTTGCTAGAGATAAATTCGCTTACGAAATCGTTCGGTGCCGTGAAGGCATTGGATAATGTGTCTCTGAAATTCGATACGGGTGAAATGGTCGCGGTCATCGGTCGATCCGGTGCGGGAAAATCAACGCTGCTGAGATGCATCAACATGCTTGAAGCCCCAAGCCAGGGCGAAATCACGAATGACGAGCTAAACGTATCGGCGCTGAAGGGAAAAAAGCTGAATGAGTGGCGCGCGCGTTGTGCGATGATTTTTCAGCAGTTCAACTTAGTTCCACGGCTTGATGTTCTGACCAATGTAATGGTCGGATCGCTATGTGGGCGGCCGTTTTGGGCCTCTATGTTCAAATACTTCCCAGCTGAATATCGCGCCAAAGCCGTAATCGAGTTGAACAAGCTCGGTATGAAAGATCAGGCGTTGCAGCGCGCAGGGACTTTATCCGGCGGTCAACAGCAAAGGGTCGCGATTTCTCGCGCAATGATGCAAGATCCAAATATCCTATTAGCTGACGAACCTGTAGCATCGCTGGACCCGCGCAACACACATGCGGTGATGTCGACGCTTCGTGAGATTAATACAGAGCGCGGCATCACCGTATTGGTCAATCTCCATTCGATTGATATTGCACGTGAATACTGTTGCCGTGTGATCGGGCTTCGCGACGGCAAAGTCGTCTTCGACGGCGCAATGAGCGAACTGACAGATCAAGCATTGGAAACAATTTATGACGGTGACGCGTCGGAAGAGCTTATCAAGCCGACATTGGTGCCTATCACAGAGCCACCGGTTGTGGGGAGTGCGGCGTGAGCATGTTGCTCGCGGATCATCCGCTTGAAACCGGCTACGAATACTTCGCCAGTCAGCGGGTCCCTGATGATCCTGATGCGCCAAAAGGATATCCACCGGGCGGTGCACCGTTCATCGCACCAGGCGGATCTGTACGAGACTCCGTTCTCGGCCCTTGGACGCGTATTGGAGCGCGTACGTCTTTGAGCGAGACGATATTTGGAGCTTATAGCTACATCGTGAATGATAGCTCAATTGCTTATGCGCGGGTCGGAAAGTTCTGCTCGATT
>JBCBGJ010000152.1:0-6207 GCA_038526925.1 Pseudomonadota bacterium | reverse complement strand
CCCAAAAGTGCTGGCGGTGACCGGACCACACCAATATGAGCAGGTCATGGACGCGGTTCATGAGAACCTCACGCGGCCGCATAATCCGCATGCGGATCTGGTGCCTGAGAGCGGCCTGCGGCTAACGCCTCGGCACTATGCCTATTTGAAGATCTCTGAAGGCTGCAACAATCGCTGCAGCTTTTGCATCATTCCAAAACTGCGCGGCGATCTCGCGTCTCGCCCGATCCACCATGTTTTAATCGAGGCGGAGCAGCTGGTTCGCGCCGGGGTCAAAGAACTCTTGGTGATCAGCCAAGATACGAGCGCTTATGGCCTCGACCTCAAATACGCCCCGCAAACCTGGAAGGGCGAAGAATACGAAACCCGCTTCCTGGATTTGGCGCGCGGCCTGTCATCCCTCGGCGTCTGGACGCGGATGCATTACGTCTATCCCTACCCCCACGTTGATAAGTTCATCCCGCTCATGGCAGAGGGCGCGATTACGCCGTATCTGGACATCCCGTTCCAGCATGCGAGCGCAAATGTCCTTAAAGCGATGAAACGCCCGGCAAAACAAGACCGCGTTTTGGAGCGGATCCAGCAATGGCGTAGAGACGTTCCAGATCTCGCCATCCGTTCGACCTTCATTGTCGGCTTTCCAGGTGAAACAGAAGAAGACTTCCAAATCCTGCTGGACTTTATCCGTGAGGCGAAGATCGATCGCGCGGGCTGCTTCAAATATGAGAATGTCGCCCACGCCGATAGCCGTGACCTACCAGGACATATCCCAGAAGAGGTTAAAGAAGAGCGCTGGCATCGCTTTATGGAAACCCAGGCTGAAATCTCCGCCGCCCGCGCCGCTGCTCAAATCGGCACCACGCAGGATGTGATCGCGGATGGGCCGAGTGACGAGGCTGGGGAGTTCTTGGCGCGATCAAAAGCCGATGCGCCCGAAATTGACGGGGTCGTTTATCTGAAGTCAGAAACCGCGCTGCAACCTGGCGATATCGTCTCCGCAAACATTACCGACGCAGACGCTTATGATCTGTACGGCGATGCGGTTTGAGGCAATGCTTCCACCTCTCATCATTTTGGACGTTCAAGACGCCATCAATCAGCCGGTCTGGAACGGAAAAAACAATCCGAACTATATCGATGCGATCGAAACTCTGCTTTCGACCTGGCGCGCGCAAAAAGCTGATGTGATCCATGTCAAACATGACGAAGCCAATCCAAATTCCAGCTATCACACGCATGGCCCGTGGAACGGGATTCAAGCCCGCGTCGCGCCGCGCGGTGATGAGAAGGTCGTCACCAAAACTCAGAACTGCGCTTTCATCGGGACAGACCTACACTCTGTGCTGCAAGGGCTAGGTGCAGTGCAATTCGTCCTAACCGGCGTTGTGATCCACAATAGTATGGACGCAACAATCCGGGCGGGGAAAGCGCTCGGATATAAAATCCTACTGCCCGAAGATGCGACCACCGCGGTTCCAGTCACCGACCGCCAGGGACGAGTTTGGCCTGCGCAAGACGTCTTTGACTTGTCGTTAGCGGTGCTGGGGGGCGAGTATGCAACGGTCACGTCGTCAGACGCCGTTTTGAGCGCCTTCACTGACTAGGATCGGGTGTCTCTGTTCCAATCCGCAGACATGCTCTAAGCTCCTACACAAACATTGAGGAGCCGCCAGTCCATGCTAAAGAAATTTCATGCCTTCGGGACCGCCGCTTGTTTGATATCAGCACCAATGATGGCTCAAGAAAATCCAGATCCTATTCCATTCGCAGAGGTTCAGACCCCGGAAGATTCTGGCGCGATCCTTTTATATGATGGCGTAGCGCCAGGGTCTGAAGGGTCGACGCTAGAAGAAGTTTGGCGCAATGCGGGAACAGAACGCTGGGCAACCAATGTTTCAGTCCCGACGCTTTTACCGATCTTACCGGAAGACCCGGCCACAACGCGGGCTGCTGTGATCGTCATTCCAGGCGGCGGGTTTCAGTTCGTCTCTATGGACAATGAAGGCTACCCCATTGCCAATTGGCTGGCCGAGCGTGGTATCGCGGCTTTTGTCTTGAAGTATCGCACGATGGAAACCCCGACCACTGCAGAAGAATTCGGCGCCTTCATGAGCGCACTGTGGGCCCCGCAACCGGGCGATGCTCAGGTCGATGTCACACAGGGCATTCCTTTCGCTGTCGCGGACGCCCAGACGGCCCTCGAAATGGTGAGAGCGAAATCAGATGAATGGGGCTATGACGCTGACAATATCGGAATGCTTGGCTTTTCCGCCGGCGCGATCACGGCCTTGAGCGTTACACTGTCAGAAGACCAAGGCGCGCCGAAACCCGATCATCTCGGTTACATTTACGGCCCGATGAATGCGGTTGAGGTTCCTGATGAAGCGCCGCCAATGTTTGCCGCGCTGGCGGCAGATGACGGCCTGTTTGCAGGCCAGGGCTTCGGCATCGTTGAAGCCTGGCAGGCTGCAGGCAAACCTGTTGAGCTGCATTACTACCAATCTGGCGGACACGGCTTTGGCAGCTATAAGCGCGGTGTCCCAGCCGATGATTGGTTCGACCAGTATATCGGCTGGATGGAGGCGCAAGATCTGCTCACGCCTCCTGCTGCTGAGTAGCTATTCGTCTGCTTCGAAGACCTCTTCGAGGAAGTCCGCTTGGGCACGATAATAGAACAACCGGTTGGATAGTTTCCGCCATCCATGCCCCTCATCCTCGATCCGGATGTATGGCGCATCAATGCCGTTCGCACGAAGCGTTTTGACCATCACCTCGGTCTCATAAATATCGATCCGTGGATCTTGGACGCCATGTGAGAAAAGGACGGGAACTTTGATCCGGTCCGCAAGTCGGATCGGTGAGTTCTCAGTGTAATAGTCGATCCATTTCTGCTCACGGATGTCGCCATACTCGATCCGATCAGAGGCTTGCAACGCAGGCGATGCGATTTGCAAGGCAGTGACCCAGTCCGCGACGCCAAACAGGCTTACACCAGCAGCAAACGTATCAGGGTAAAGCGCGAGCACGGCGTTCACCATATAACCGCCATAAGAGCCACCTGCGACGGCCGCCCGGTCCATATCAACGCGTCCATCTGCCCTCAGATAGTCGGCCATATCGATCAGGTCGCGAACACTATCGCGGCGCTTTTCTTGGTCGTCCAGCGTGACATAGGTTCGGCCAAAACCGGTTGATCCCCGCACGTTGGGTTCAAACACTGCGATGCCGCGATCGACATGGTATTGAACGATAGGATCAAACGTCGCCATCGACTGCGCCGTGGGTCCGCCATGTACGATAAACAGGACCGGCGGTGTCTCGCCATCAGTTCGTGAGGACGCGTCCGGCAGATATAAGAGCCCCTGCAGATCCACACCATCTTGTGCTGGGATCGTCACACTCTCAGGACGGACAAATCGGCCAAGATCCAAGCCTGCGCTGGTTGCGCTGAAGGTCGGGCTGGTCGCGTTGCGAGCCATATCCCAGACTCTGATGTCTCCAGGCGTATTCCAACCGTTCACCCCAATGGACATGCGATCCGAACCCGGCGCGCAGCTCAAGAAGTAAACGCCTTCGGCCAATCGCGGCGTCTCTACCGCTTCGCCGGACGACAAATCGCGAACGTGCAACTTGTGGAACCCATCAATGTTCTCCGCAAAGGCAAGATAGCCGCCATCATTGCCGCACACCTGAACTCTCGCAGCATCTCGGTCGGTCTCCGCGACCACGCTGAATTCACCTGCCGAAAGATCATAGAAGTGAATGGCAGCAAATTCACGGTCTACATTGCTTGAAAAGTAGAATCCCGATCCGTCCGGGCGCCAAGCGAACCCGCCATCGCTATGATTGGCGCGTGGGCTCGGCGCAGAGACAGTGGTCATCTCTTTCGACTCAACGTTCAGCAGATAGAGATTGTCTGAATCTTCCCCAACCGTTTCAGTCACGATGAGGTATTTGCCATCTGGGGAAAGCGCCCTAGCGAAATAACCGAAAGTCCCCTCAAACAGCATCTCCGTCTCACCCGTAGTCAGGTCAGCTTTCCAGATATCGAAGTCGAGCCCATTGCGCTCTGTCGAAGAGTAGACCGCCACAGCACCGTCGGCTGAGATGTCCCCGAATGACCGAAACCCGCCATCCACGGCTGGAAGGAGCAATCGCTCTGATGTGCCATCTGCAGAGACGAAGAAGTACGATTCCTGCTCGTTGCCATCATTGTCCGCACCGTAAATGAGCCCCGACCCATCCGGCATCCAACGAAAGAACGTAACACCGTTGCCGAATGTGAGTTGCTGCGGAGCGCCGCCGGTTGCGCGGGTGACCCAAAGCTGCGGGACGCCCGTCACACTGTATCGGAACGCAACCTGCTCGCCACCTGGCGCGAGTAGCGCCCCAGATGCTCCCCGCGCCAGAAGATAGCGTGCGATATCGGCCGGATCACTTCCCGCCATGCCGACATTCACTTTTCCTGGCTCGGGCGAGATTGCCGCAAGGCTGTAGTCCGGCCCGCCTATCGTCTCTTCAGCCTCAACTACGATCTCTTCCGGACCAGGCTTGGTTTCAGACTGGGCGGTGACGCAAGCCCCAAGCAAAGTGATCAAAGCGAAGGAAGATATGGTGGAACGCAGCATAGCAAGACTCCTAGATTTGAACGGGCGCTATTGCGCAACGCGCGCAGGTCCGATGACCACAGCGTTGGCGAGCAGCAAGTTGAGGCCGTTGAGATAGCCACGTGTGGTTGGGCTTTGTGTAAACGCAATGACCAAGCCGTCGCCTTGCGGCTCAGCCATGACGAAGGGCTTGAAAGCCAACTGCAAGCGATTTTCTTCCCAAAGATATCCGCTCTTCAGCAGATTATCGGCGTCAGCAAATCGGAACACATTGGTACCATCACTGGCGTTCAGAGGTCGATAGATCGAGCGCCCAGAGACCAAGGCGGTCGCCTCGTCATAGCCAGACGCGAGCCAATGGTTCGGGTCCGCAATCGCTCTCACCAAGACCCCTGGAATATCCTCAGGTCGCGAAGCGCTATTTTCAATATGCGCCTCATATTCATCTTGAGAGTCAAAATTCACGCCTGGCACGCGGGCGCCTTCTTCGTCTTTTGCGCCCTCACCATCAGTCGTTGCCAGCTCAAGCTGTGTCGACAAAAGACCAACGTCTTCGCTCGCTAATTGTCCGACGCTGTTGCCGATCGCGACCAGCACACCGCCGCCACGCACGAAGTCTTGAAGCGGTTTCGCGGACCCTAGCTGGCTGACTAAGCCAAACGAGTCTGGAAGAACCAGAACGTCATAGTTGGATAGATCTGCGCGAGACATGGTCGACACGCGGATCGGCGCTACAGGAATGCCGAGCTCTTGTTCGAGCACGAAACGTGTGTTGCCTGCTGACGTTGGGCTCGTTGGCGCATCCCACGCCATCGCCACCTTTGGCATGGTCATCGCCGCGAATGACGCGCTTCCGAAATTCGGGCCATCATCAACCCAACTCGATGTCATCGGTACAGTCTCCGCGCCAATCTCTTGCGCAAGGCGAATAAGCTCTGCGTTCAAGCTCGCATCATTGTCTGCGATCGGGAACACAACGCTGCCCGCTGGGAAGACACGTCCATTTTGCGTAAACGGCGCATCCGTGGTCTTACCGTTCAAGCCTGCTTTCAGCGCAGCAACGACCAGTTTGGCCTGTCCACCATCGCTCCAAGGAATGACCTGGCCGAATGTCCCAGCGCCCGGCGCAATAGCAGGGATTGAGTCTTCTGCTGACACTGCGGTAGCACTGCTAAGGTCCACGCGGCGGCATTGCTGGATTGTGACGCCATCCATAAGCGGCATCGACCAGGCGGTGACGTCATAAAGCTCATGGTTGAGGCCTCGCTCACGGCGGCTTTCCTGCTCGGCAATATAGTCCGGAGCAAGCGGCGTGGTCGGGCTCAGCAACGTGTTGATCAAACGACCTTCCGGCTGCGCGCGATCAACAATCAATGCGCCTGCTGGATAGGCCTGCCGGCAATGCGAACTACCGGCTGGTGTGCGTTGAACGTCAATGCCTTGCAAAGCGAGGCGACGCGCCAAGGCCTCTGCTTCATAGCGAGAGTCCGCGAGGTCAAAGACGAAGTAGCGGCCGTCCGAGCTGGAACCTTCATCGATCGCTGTGCGTCGGAACTCAGCATAGTCAGACAGGTACGAATTTTTATCTCGCGCGACCGTC
>JBCBGJ010000151.1:0-6214 GCA_038526925.1 Pseudomonadota bacterium | reverse complement strand
ACCTGAGAGACTTATCTCACCCGCCAAAAGAGCGTCGCCGCCCCAAACAAGGTCAGCTTGAAGCTCGTCGCCGCTCGCATCCGCGGGTAACAAGTCGAGGTGAAGCTCGCCTGTCCATCCCGCCGCTCGCAAGTTGCCCATGAGCTGATAAGTCTGGGCCGGACCAGCGATACCCTCGGCGAGTGACAGATTTAAAATCGAGAACGTGTCGACGCGGTACTGATCAAATGGCGCGGTGCGGCTAGGCCCAGTAGCGGGCGTCAGGTTTGGGCGCCGCGAGACGTCCACGCTGCTGGCGCGGATCTCCTTCAATTCAAGCCGCCCAAAGAGTAGCGGAACCAATCGCCAGGAGATGCGCGCCTCTTCTGCCTCAATCCAAGGCCCCTCATCGTCGCTGACACCAATCCTGTCCGCACGAATGCCGGAGAGTAAGTCGCCATGAATACGATCTATTGCGATCGTTTGACCACGAACCGACAGCGCCTCAATCCGGCTTTCAACGATGGAATGCGCCATCGGGGTCATTAGGAAAATACGGAGCCCCAGAAGCAGACCAAGCGCCAACACGCCTGCAATCAAGCCCACTCGTCGCCATCGACCCGCAAAGAGTGAATGCCACTGCATTAGAAGGCCTGCCCAATACTGACATAGACTTGCACGGGGTCATCGCCATCGCGCGGGTCTAGAGGTGTTGCGAGATCTAATCGGATCGGCCCAACCAGCGTATCATAACGAACGCCGACGCCCGCTGAGTATCGCACCTGGTCGAAGCTGGCAGACTCATTCGCAACCACACTGGCGCCATCAAGAAAGGCGACAAAGCCAAGCGGGCCATCGCGCCGCCACCGCAGCTCTCCGGAGACCTCAAGTAGGCCTTTGCCGCCGGTGGGAGTTCCATCTGCGGCGCGCGGCCCCACTGATTGGTATTCGAAACCGCGCGCGCTTCCGCCTCCCCCCGCAAAGAAGCGGCGGCTCACCGGCAATTCTTCCAACGCTGCTCCGAACACAAAGCCAGACCGCAGCCGAGACGCGAGTACAAATCGCGCATCTTCATCCAGTTTTTGGTAAGCGCTGATCTGCGAATTCAAGGACAAATATTGCGCCTCGCGATCACCGATGACGATGCCTGGCTCAGCGCGGGTATCAATCCGCCAGCCTGAGGTCGCATCCAATGGGTCGTCTGCATAATCAAACCGAGCACCGATAGTTGAACTCAAAATTTGCTGATCACGCTGTTCAAACGCGTCCTCCTCACGCGTGAACTCACTGCCCACCCCGAGCGAGAAGGAGCGTTTGCGCGAAGCGCGGATTTCATATGTTCCAGATAGCGTAAGAGACTCTCGATCGAACGCATCCGTTTCTTCACGGCCACCTTCAGCTGAAAGGACAAGGGTTCGATCAAAGGCTAAGAAATTAGGAATCCGCCAATCAACGCCCAGCGCCCGTTCGAGTGTCGCGACGGTGGCCGTGGCGGTGATTGTATCGCCGCGGCGGGTTGCATTTCGACGTGTCAGACTGCCTGTGAACCCGGGACCTTCGCTGGTCGAGAAGCTCGTCCCAGAGGCCACGGTATAGCGCGGGCGTTCTTGCAATTGGACAATAACATCGCGAACCTCATCGCCATTCGGAAGAACCTCTCGGGCAGTGTCTGAAATCTGTACGCTCGCCAAACCGTAAAGACGGGTCGCATTTAAACGCCTGGAAAACGCGCTGAGAACGCTGGGATTGTAGGCGGTTCCGGGCTCATACGGAATAAGCCGGTCGAGATAGTCGCGCCGGGTGCGCGTATCGGTGGGATAGACAACCTCCCCCAAAATAATCCGTGGTCCGGGATCGATTTTATACGTGATGTCCAGCGCGGCCGCATCGCGATCACCAATGGTTTGACGTTCTTTCGCGCGCGCTTCGGCATACCCGGACACACGAAGCGCGGCGATCAAGCCAGCCTCTTGCGCGATCACGGCGCTGGGTTCAGCAACATCACCAATGCGCAAGATCAGAACATCTGAGATTGCGTCGGATGCGGCGTTACTCAGATCTGCACCCCCCAAATCCGTCTCGAGCGACCCGATCGTGAATTGAGGTCCCGGTTCGACATTAACTCTGGGCTGAGGTGGGTTTCCTGGCTCCACAGCGAAGCTTATCTCAGGCGCAAAATAGGCTCTCGAATTCAAATAGTTCTCGATTCGCTCAGCGGCGCTGCGGGCCTGCCGGCGCGCCTCAAATTCAGTCTCTGCTTGGCGCTGATTCTCAAGCTCCGAAGCGATTTGCTGCAGTAACCGGTCCGGCGCGGTTTCACTCGATATCCGAACCGTCTCCGCTCCGGCGAAACAGAACGGCATCGATAGAGAGACGATAAAGGCTGAAACCGATCTAAAAGTCACCGTGGACACTTTCGATATCTACTACTCTTGTCCTGCAAGCCCTGGTCCAAAATAAGGCCTTTGAGGCAGCAAAAAGTGTCGAATCCGACAGCATTGTAGAGTTTGGTCGAAATTGATGATGATTTTGGTGACGCCAGTACACAAATTTCATGTGCCTAGCGCCAGAGGCTGTAGGGCTAGAATGGGTTCAAAGTATATCCATCCTGCTGAAGCAGAGCGTGCGATGTCATCGCAGACAGCGAAAGTGTAACGCCCGGAAGCAGGTCTTCTTGAGAAACCCCATAATAAGCGGCGGTTTGACCACAAAGGTCTATCGTTACGCCCGCGGCCACCAAAGCAGCAATCAGGTCTGCGTTTGGGTTTTCCGTGCCCTCAGCACCCTTGCTCAGCAAGTCGCGGTGGGCGCCGCCATGCACAACAATCGCGACCTTCATGTTCTCAGCGGGCACGCCCGCTGCGCCATGCATGTTTAAAAACCTTGCAGCCGTTTCTAATCGGCGGCTGACTTGGCCCGGTTCAGCGGGTTGAACCACGTCATAAGCGACCTTGAACTGCGTCGACGAATTTAATCTTTCATCGGCAACCTTAGCCGCGGCGCCGAAGTCTTCGATGATTGGACCCGTCGTAAACTGGCTCGTATCCGCCAAGGCGACTGCACCCGATAATGTCGCAACGCTTAAAAGCCAAATCGATCGAAGCATGAAACTCTCTTCCTGTGGTCAAGATCGTGATAAGACATGACAGTCATTTTCAGAAAAATCCGAATAGTGTCTCGGACACCAGTATTCTAGGTTTCGATCGATCAAAAGGGAACTACGATTAAAAGATCGGTGCGGGACTCGAAGCTTGATTGTTCAACGGGTCCGACGCGTACGCGCTCAGCTGCCCCGTCAGCGCGAGCAGGTTCAAACGCTCGATGAGCAGAGCATATTTAACGCGGATAAGTTCAAGCCTAGCGTCTTCATAGTCCAATCGGTCTTCAACCAAATCTGGCAGCGTTTTCAGCCCTGCATTAAACTCGATTTCCGCAGCTTCAAACTGCTCCAGCTTGCGGTCTTCGACACTCGCTCGTCGGACGCTCTGGGCATAGAGAGACAGTGCGCGGCGCCTTGTGATCAATATGTCTTCGCGCAACTGTCGGCGCTGGCGAATGAGATCCGCACGCGCGCGTGCGACTTCCGCATCCGCCGCTTGTGACCTCGCATTCAATGCCGACCCTGAGAAGATTGGTACAGACACATCAACCCCGATACGGTCACGAAACTCCCAAGTATTGAACTGATCCAGGTACGCGTAAGACCCAATGGCAACGACATCCACGATCGGTAGTCGCTCTCGTCTGGCGCGCTCCTGATCAGCTTTCAAACTGCCCAGATTTTTGCGGGCCGCTTCTATGTTTGGATTTGTGATCAAAGCGAGGTCAGTTTCCATATCGCTGAAACCTTCGGCGGTGTCTGGCAAGACGGGCGATCGATCATAGCAAAGGCTAACAGGTTGGTTCACATCGGTCGCGACCTGCAGCGTGCTCTGCTCGATTTGAAATTCGATCTCGAACCGTTCTGCTTCAGCTTCCGCCAATCGAGCAGCGACTTCAGCGACTTCGGAACGAGTTGCCCCACCGATCTCAAGCGCGTTTTCCAGAGCCACCAATTGACGCCGGAAATAATCCTCGCGTTCGCTGGTCACGCCTTTGCGTTCAAAGGCTTCGAGTGCCGCTATGTAGGATAAAGCGACCCTTCGCGACGCATCCGCCTCAACGCTCAACTGCGTTTGTTCTGCCGCACCAACGCGACTGTTCGCGGCCTCACGCGCAAAGCGGGCATCGCCGAAATCCCAGAGACGTTGCGATGCTCGCAGACCGACCTGGTTGTCGATAGCATTTCCCGTCAATCCACCATCGCCGGTTTGCGTCCGCGCAAAACTCGACACCTGTGGACGGGACAGCGAGCGCGCCAAGCGAAGGTCTGCTTTCGCACCAGCAATCTGGGCTTGAGCGACCGCGACATCAGGACTGGCCTGAGCCGCAACGCGCATCGCATCGGCAATCGGCAAACACACATCGCTCGTTTGATGGGATGCGGCAATTTCGATCGCGGTCAATTCTAAGTCTTCGTCTAGCAAAGTCGTTGGCTGATCCGCGACAGCTGACAGGGTCGATGAAGCGATAAATGCGAGGCAGAGGGAGATACGTCTCATGACGGCACCTCGACGGATTTCGCCGCGCATACATTGGATGCACGCACCAAACCATGTCCGAACACAGGGTCTGGCCCAGACACACCGAGATCAAACACATTACGCTGGAGATAAGACCGAACAGATTCTGTATCACCGTCGAACGACCGGGATTCATCTGCTGCGATCAAGGCGGTCACGAAGGGCGCGGCGAAGGAGGTTCCACTCACGTACCGCCCGGACTCTTGCCCGGTCTGTATCAAAACATCGACACCAGGCGCAGCATATTCAACATGATTGCCTTGAACCGCACCGCCGAACACTTCTTGGTCAGCATCAATCGCGGTGACGGCAATAACTCCATCGAACGCTGCCGGATAGCGCGGCGCAGCGTCGGGCCCCTCATTGCCAACCGCAGCAACGATGACCATGCCATCGGCAACAAGCAAATCGACCACACTTTCAAGCAACGGATTGTAGGGGCCTGCGAGGCTGACGTTTACAACTCTAACGTCTTGCTTTCGCAGCCAATCAAAGGCGAGCAATAGTTCTTTGGTGCCACTGCCGGCTTGTCCATCGTTAGAGCGACCGACAACGCCTGCTGAATAGATCATCACGCCATGCAAACGCCCTGGTCCGCCAATAAGGCTTGCCACCGTTTCAGCATGCTCGCTTTCCACAGACTCGCGGCGCGCAAAATCATGGCTGACAATTTGCGCGGCGTTCAAACCCGACATGCGATCGGATAGATAGCCATCGATAATCCCAACCGCTGTCATCGCTGGACACCCCTGCTCCGGCCAATCCAGCAGCAGGTTCGCGTAGGCCCGTCCACTGACGGGAGGTGTGGCATCCATTTCGGTTTGGGCTTGATAGATATTGTCGAGGCCAACCAACGCTGACGGACTCATCATTTGCATGTCGTTGACGGCGACCTCATCGCTGATACCCGGAGGGCGCGCGAAGTCGAGTAAGATCAAATCTAGGCTATCAAGGAACTGGCGATCAATGAGCTGGTAGCCACGTCGACTGACATTGATGGTGAGCTCATTGGCTTCTTGCTCCGAAGCCAGCAAGATCAGCACATTGTCATCTTCGAAAAGAGGTTCGTTAGACGCTGCCGCAGAAGGGATTTCGTCATCAGCTGGCGTCGCTGAGTTCGTGACCGCGCATCCTGTCAAACAAGACGCGAGCGCGAAGGTTGCGAAGAGCGGAGATAGGCGTTTCAACATATCATTATCCTGAACAAGTCGCCCCTATGTCGTACCACATCCGCAATCGGTTCAGAAAAAATCAGAACCGCTTGCTAATAGATGCAAATAAGCGCTGACGATCGCTCGCAAACGCGTCGGCGTTATAATCAGAGAGTGAAAGTTTGAGTTTGAAATCTGCGAGCTTCGCCTGCAGGACAAGATCGATCTCTTGCCCATAGGTTGCCCCGCCTCGGTCGGCCTTAAATTGGTGCAGGCTGATCTTTGGCGTAATGTCTTTGAACGGACCGAACGCGCCACCATTGTACTTGAAACTTAGTGACGTGTCCGCGATGCCATCTATCGGGGTGCTTAGAAAGACGTCGGCCTCACCCTGAAACTTATGCAGAGACGCCAAGGGCGTTTGGAAGGCCTGCGCCCCACCCGCGCCTAGAACTTCATGCC
>JBCBGJ010000150.1:0-6222 GCA_038526925.1 Pseudomonadota bacterium | reverse complement strand
TGCCGCCTCATAAGCGTGTCCGCAAGGGGGGACAAGCCGTTGTGATTGCTTTATTTGATTCCCCTGCTGAAGGATTCGCCAGACTGTGCCCGACACCGCCCAACCCGTGAAAAAGCCCAAGGCCCCGACGCCATTCATGGCGCAGTACCTTGCGATCAAAGCGCAGCATGAAAATGCGCTTCTCTTTTTCCGCATGGGCGACTTTTATGAATTGTTCTTCGAGGACGCCGTGCGCGCGGCTGAAATCCTCGACATTACCTTGACCGCACGCGGCGAACATAATGGCGAACCCATCCCAATGGCCGGCGTTCCTTACCACGCTGCCGAGGGCTATCTCGCCCGATTGATTAAGTCAGGGGAGCGGGTCGCTGTTTGCGAACAGACAGAAAGTCCAGCCGAGGCGAAAAAGCGCGGCTCCAAGTCGATTGTGAACCGCGAAATCGTGCGCATCGTCACCCCTGGTACGATCACCGAGGAAAGCTTGCTGCCAGCACGCCAAGCGCAAGCCCTAGTCGCGGTGGTGTTTGGCGCCGGCGGCGCAGATGCCGCCTTGGCCGCATGCGATGTCTCAACCGGTTACTTTGAAGTTTTCGCCTTCGCGCCCGAAGTCTTGTCAGAGACACTGGGCGCATTTCCGATCCGGGAGCTTTTGGTCACCGAGCGCGACGCCGAACGACCGCTCATCGGAATCGCAAACGAAGCGCTCAAACTTCCGCTCACCTACCGCCCAAACAGCGCCGCGTCGTCCAAGACCGGCGAGCGGCTTCTCAAGGACGCTTTCAAAGTCGCGGCGCTAGATGCATTCGGTGCCTTCTCCAAGAGCGAGCTCGGGGCATGTGGCCTGCTGCTCGATTACCTGTCGCTGACCCAAGCGGGCGCTGAGATCCGGCTCGATCCGCCGAAGCGGAGCGCCAAGACCAGCGCGCTGAGCATCGATCCTGCCACACGCGCGAGCCTCGAAATCGACACCGCGTTGAACGGTTCGAGGCAGGGAACCTTACTTGATACAGTCGACCGCACGCTCACCTCGCCCGGCGCCCGGCTATTGGCCTCCAGGCTTGCGCGCCCCGAAACCGATCAAGACGAGATCACAGCTCGCTATGACTCAGTTGAGTACTTTCTCGCGAATGAGCATTTGCGCGACGCGATACGCACACGCCTTAAAAGCGCGCCCGACTTAGAGCGGGCACGGTCTCGCATTCGGCTCGGCAGAGGCGGACCACGCGACTTGGCGGCCATCGGCGCCGCGCTCAAGGCCGGAGAAGCGGCGGTGGCAGAGACATCGCGCGCGCAGACCAATCCGCCTCGCTTAATCGAAACCGCGCTCGATGCGCTGACGCTTTCCGATCAGCCAGACCTCGCGGCCCTCACGTCTGATTTAGGACAGGCGCTCAGCGAAGATTTACCCACCCTCGCCCGCGATGGCGGGTTCGTCGCAACGGGCTGGGATGCGGCGCTGGATGAAGCGCGGTCGTTAAAGTCGGACAGCCGTCAGATCATCGCCGAGCTTCAAACTCGCTATTCTGACGAGACCGGAATCAGCGCGCTCAAAATCAAATTTAACAATGTGCTCGGCTATTTCATCGATGTTCCGGCCCGACACGCTGACCCGATGATGCAGGCGCCTTTGGCCGAAACCTTCATTCATCGCCAAACATTGGCATCGAACGTTCGGTTCTCGACCGCAGAACTCTCAGAGCTTGCTGGAAAGATCTCGCGGGCAGACGATATCGCGAAGGGTCGCGAGCTGGATGTCTTCGAGCAGTTCTGCCAGCGCATCGAAACCCTTTCCGACTCGCTGAACGCGGCCGCTTTAGCCCTCGCCGAGCTCGATACGGCCAGCGCCAACGCGGAATGGGCGCATGAATGCCAAGCCGTGCGCCCGGCCCTCAGCAGCGACCCCGTTTTTCACGCGGAAGGCTTGCGCCACCCCGTGGTTGAGGCCTCGCTGCGCAAACAAGGTGATGGCTTCACAGCAAATGATACATTGCTCGATGCATCCGGATCGCAGGGGCCTCGCTTAGCGCTGGTCACAGGGCCTAACATGGCCGGTAAGTCGACCTATCTGCGGCAGGCTTGTCTCGCCGTCATTCTCGCCCAAGCAGGCCTCTATGTGCCTGCCCGCGCGCTCACAATGGGCCTGGCGGATCGCGTCTTTTCGCGGGTCGGCGCCAGCGATGACCTATCACGCGGGCGGTCAACTTTTATGGTCGAGATGGTTGAGACAGCGGCCATCCTGACCCAGGCGACACAACACTCATTCGTCATTTTGGATGAAGTCGGACGCGGCACCTCAACCTATGACGGCCTCGCCATCGCGTGGGCCGCAGTTGAGCACCTTCACAATACGAACAAGTGCCGAGCGCTCTTCGCAACGCACTATCATGAGCTCACGGGCTTAGCCGAAGATCTGGGTGCGGCCACCAATCTCTCGCTTCGGGCAAAAGAGTGGAAGGATGAGTTGGTCTTTCTGCACGACGTTCAATCTGGTCCTGCGGACCGCTCTTACGGCGTGCAAGTCGCCAAGCTCGCGGGGCTTCCAGCGAGAGCCGTGCGCCGCGCGGAACAGGTCCTGAAAAAGCTGGAAGCCGCACCAGATGCCGTTGAGACTCTGCCGCTCTTCGCAGCCGCTGTTGAAGAGGCGGAAGAGATCGGCGATGCCGCACCCCATCCTGCGCTCGATTTATTGGATACGATTGATCCAGATACCCTGACACCGCGGGACGCTTTGGATCTGATCTATCGACTGAAGACCAATCTCTAAGCCGCCTGCTGGTTTTTCAGATCGAATTTAATTCCGCTTTTGTCAGAGTGCTTTGCTTGCTGGGCCTGCTCTGTTGCGAGCTTGATCAGATCAGTCGGAGCGGCGCCAGCGCGCAAGGAGGAGCCGCCAATGCCGCACGTAATGTATCCAACAATTGTGCCGCTTGGGCGCTTCATCAGCTTGAAGATGTCTAACTCATCTATAATCGCGCGAGCAATTTTGCTGGCTTCTGCATAGGCTGATCGCGGCAGCACAATCGCGAACATGGTCCCGGAAAAACGAGCGCAGATCCCTTTGTCTCCGACCGCTTTCGTCATGATTTCTGAGACCGATTTCACAATAAACTCTGAAATGTCCATGCCAGCGCTTTCATTCAACGCTTGAACATTCTTCACGCTCAGAATGAGCACCGTCAGAGAATAGCCATTGGTCAGCGCTTCTGAAGACTTTTCGTCCAAGACGCTGATGAATTTTTGGCGGTTCATCAGTTCTGTTACCGAGTCCCGCATAAGCGTTTCGCGCACCTTTCCGACACGAGAACTAAGCTGAGAGATTTCACTCTGCGTGTTCTGCAGAGCAGATTGGACACCGAGAGCAGACCTCTTGGACGCTTCGCCTTGTTCCATGATGCCTTCGATCGCGCCAACGATTTGCTCGCGGGTCGATCCAGGCGGCAGCTGTTCCTTCGCGCGGTCTAAGGAAGACACATACTCATCGGTGGTCGTAATGGCTTCCGTCATTAGAGTCTGCGCACCTGCAACTTTGTCTTCGATGGCGCGGCTTATGTTTTCGAGGTTTTCTTCTGCCAGGCCATCAATCCGCAGATGGGTTTCATGCAGCTGCTGAACTTCAGCAGCAGTAATGCCACCGTTCTCGGCGAGGATCTCATCAATGTCTTTGTTTAGACCAGGCTTGCTCTGAGAGGCATAGGCATACCAGACAGAATAGGATTTCGGATCGGCAGAACTCTTATGTTGTACAATCAGCTTGAAAGCGGCGCGTCCAAACTCCCACGAAATAGAACGCGGGGTTTTTACTTTGCCAGTCTGAGCAGAATTAGATTTTGGATCGTTGATCATTCCGACGCCAGTCCTCTTTCTAATTGAATACTCGTATTAACAACTTTATGTTGCATGCCGTTTAAAGAGATCGCGCGAATCCAAGGGGTTGCGATTAACCATACCTGTCGGGGGACGAGGGTAGGCTGCGACGCAGATCAGCTCTGACACCCGCTATCGACGCTTTGCGTATTATAATCTACACCTTGCGCAGAATGGGTTGCCGCTCCGCGCGGTAGACTTGGGCAAAACAAGGATAGCTGGGATTTCCATGGCCTACGAAACACTCTTAACCGAGGTCGATGGCGAAGTTGCCGTCATTACTCTGAACCGTCCGGACGCGTTGAACGCGTTTAACAACCAGCTCATGGATGAGCTGACAGCCGCGCTGGATCGCTTTGATACAGACCCAGAAATTGGCTGTATCGTTATTACTGGATCTAAGAAGGCCTTCGCTGCCGGCGCCGATATCAAAGAGATGCGCGAGCTTTCTTATATGGAGGCCTATTATCAAGACTTCATCACACGCAATTGGGAGCGTGCTGCGCGGACCCGCAAACCTTTAATCGCGGCTGTAAATGGCTATGCGCTGGGCGGCGGGTGCGAGCTTGCGATGATGTGTGACTTCATCCTCGCTGGCGAGAAAGCAAAGTTCGGCCAACCGGAAATCACTATTGGTGTTTCTCCCGGCGCCGGCGGGACACAGCGTCTGACACGGTTCGCTGGGAAATCGAAAGCCATGGAAATGTGCCTCACTGGCCGCATGATGGATGCTGAGGAAGCAGAACGTTGCGGTCTTGTCTCACGCATCGTGCCCGTCGATGACCTCCTTGAAGAAGCGAAAGCGGTCGCCAAGAAGATCGCATCTATGCCGCGCGCCGCAGCCATGCTGACCAAAGAGATGGTGAATGCGGCCTACGAAACCCCGCTCAGCCAGGGCGTCATGTTCGAGCGGCGCCTGTTCCATTCGCTGTTTGCGACGGAAGATCAGAAAGAAGGCATGGAAGCCTTTGTTGAGAAACGCCAGGCACATTTCAAAAATCAATAATCTTGGCCAATCAAGGCCGTCGAAAAAGAGTCAGCAGATTCTGCACGAACAAACGCATGCAGCGGTTGACGCAATGGGGTGCATTCTGTACTTAGCGCTTCTTCGCCAGATAGGGCGACCAAAGGAGTTTTAGATGGCGAACACGAAATCAGCCAAAAAGATGGTGCGCAAGATCGCGACGCGCACCGAAGTGAACAAAGCGCGCCGCTCTCGCATGCGTACTTTCGTTCGCAAAGTTGAAGAAGCGATCGAAGCCGGCGATAAAGCCGCAGCGGCTGAAGCTTTGAAAGCGGCGCAACCTGAAATCATGCGCGCTGCCGGCAAAGGTGTGATCCACAAAAACACATCTTCTCGCAAAGTTTCGCGCCTGTCTGCACGCGTAAAGGCGATGGCGTAAGGCCAAGCCAAACACTGTCCTTAGACAGATGAAATTGCATAGCCCGCTGGTTTCGCCATGCGGGCTTTTTCTATTGGATTTTTAACGGAATTATCCAGGTGTCTTAACCTGCAGAAATCCACAGGGAATACCCGATTTTAGCGTTGACAGAACAAAGCTTGAATACCCTGTCACCGCTACGGGTTGAAACCTGTCAAGCGCAACTTTTTTTCTTTTTTTTTAGCTGATTCTTCAAGGGGTTTGGACGAGTCAACCTGCGCTTTGACGGAGAATGTAAAGTTTCTTCAGTTGCAACCAAAATCTGGGTCTGGTTAACTATCTTCATCGACGGAATGTCCTCTGTGTACAGCGTATTTTGGGGCAGGCTTGTAAGGGCCTGATCAGAGGATGTGTCTGTTCCGTTCGGTCACCAAGATGAACATAAAAAAGTACTAAAAGAAAGGAACATCTGATGGGGCTGACGCATGGGGTTGATGGGCAGAAAGCTGCACCCGAAACGGTTCAAACCGTTGCCCATCAAGGTGCTAAAGCAATCTGGTCGAAGTCGCTGGACGCTGTTGAAGCAGACACGAAACCAGGTAACGCGCAGCAATGGCTCACCGCCATTCGCTTTGTCGCTGAAGTAAACAATTCAATCGTTATCGCGGCGCCGGACCAGCTCACGCTGGATCGCGTGACCTCTGATTTCGCGCGCCCGCTGCAAAAAGCGTGGCTGAAGCTTGATCCGAAGAACCGCCGCTTGAAGTTCGAGCTTTGGGGCCGTGTCCCAGAAGACGTGCGCGACGTTGTGGGCGATCCATGGCTAAGCGATGACGAGCTCGAGAGTGTCGAAGCAAACGAGGTTCAGGCCGAGTATGAGGCGCTGGACATCGATCACGCGATGACCTTCTCGACTTTGGTCTCTGGGCCGTCGAACGCACGCGCTGTTGGATTGGGCAAACGCCTCGCGAAGGGC
>JBCBGJ010000149.1:0-6234 GCA_038526925.1 Pseudomonadota bacterium | reverse complement strand
CCAAAAAGATACGCGCTAAGAAGGTAGGCCAGGTTCGCTGCATCGCCACCGAAGCCTGTCGGCGCGCGGAAAATGGGGCTGAGTTCATCACCCGCGTGCGCAACGAAACGGGTTTGACGTTCAAAATCATTGGCCCCGAAGAGGAAGCTCGACTCGCACTCATTGGGTGTCACAATTTGATCGAGCCCGATACCGACCGCGTGCTCGTAATCGATATTGGTGGCGGGTCTACCGAGCTTTCCTTCGTAGATGCGCGGCCAGCCCATGAAGGGGGCTTAAAGGGCTTGTTGCAACGCCCTCCAATTCTCGCTTGGCGGAGTCTCCCCGTAGGCGTAGTGACCTTAACCGAGGCCTTTGCGCACTTGCCTGCCGATCAGGCTTATCCGCAAATGCTGGCCCACGTCATGGCACAAATCGATAAGTGGAAAAGAAGCCCAGAGATCAGACAGAGTTTCCAAGAAGGGCGCGCCCACGTGATCGGAACCTCCGGGACGGTGACGTGCCTGACGGGCGTGACGCTCGGTTTAACCAAGTATCGCAGGGACAAAGTTGATGGGGCCTGGATCAATCAGGCGGAAATGATGGGAACTGTGCAAAGACTTCGAGACGCCGGCCCCGATAAGATCCACAAATTCCCGACGATCGGTACGGATAGAGCCGGTCTTATGCTTGCCGGGTGCGCGATCGTCGAAGGGACTTGGTCACTCGCACCAAATGGAAAGATGCGGATCGCAGATCGCGGACTCCGGGAAGGTCTGTTACTCTCGATGATGCATGGTCCGAAGCGGCGTAAGCGTCGTCCACGTCGCAAACCGGGGACGAAACCCAAATCCACCGAACAGGGAACAGTCTCATGACGGATGATGGCAAACGTCGTTGGAAGGGACCAACAGGCAACAAAAAAAGCTCCGGGCGCCGCGCCGGTGAGCGCAAGGTTATTGCGTACCGCGCTAAATCAGAGAGTTCGAAAAAGTGGATCGAGCGTCAACTGTCAGACCCTTATGTTCAAAAGGCGCAATCTGAAGGCTTTCGTGCTCGTGCGGCTTACAAGCTTCTGGAGTTGGATGAACAGGCGAAACTGCTGAGATCCGGCATGCGAGTGGTCGATCTTGGCTGCGCGCCCGGGGGCTGGCTGCAGGTTTGTGTCCGGCGTGGAGTTAAAGAGGTTGTAGGGATCGACTTGCTCGAGGTTGAGCCGGTGCCGAGAGCTCATATTGTGCAAGGCGATGTCAACGAGCCTGATGATATCGCTGAAATGATGAAGGGGCTATCCGGAGCGCCGGACTTGATCCTTTCCGATATGGCCGCCAACACAACAGGGCACAAGCAAACTGATAGCCTCCGCACGGCAGCGCTCGCCGATATGGCCCTGGCGTTTACTGAAGAAAACCTGATACGAGGCGGTGCCTTCTGTTCGAAGGTCTTTCAAGGTGGTGCCACACCGGAAATGATGGCGCGGCTGAAGCACCTCTTCAAATCGGTGAAACATATCAAGCCACCTGCGAGCCGCGCTGGTTCGCCTGAAATCTTCGTTATTGCAAAAGGGTTTCGACGTGGCTGACGGCCCGGATGAGTTTCCGGATGTCGCCATGTCAGCGCGCCCAGCACTTATCATCTTGGTGTTACTCGCGATGCTTTATGCGGGCGCATTCGTCGTTTTTGGTCAGCACGTACATTCGCGCCTTCCGGATTTGATCGCGAGCGGGGTGCTCGCAGCCGGTTTGCTGACACTGAGTTACATCGATTTGCGGACGGGATTGTTGCTCGACATCCTAACGTTACCTCTCGCGATTTTGGGGCTCGCTTATTCTGTTTGGACTGGCGATTGGATGCTTTCGCTGGCAGGCGCTATCCTCGGGTACGCCATGATTGCAGGCCTTGCTTACTATTGGCGGGTTCGGCGTGGATATGAAGGCATCGGACTTGGAGATGCAAAGCTGCTCGCGGCTGGCGGCGCATGGGTTGGAGTAGGGGGCATACCGATTCTGCTGCTGATCGCCTCTAGCGTCGGCATTCTGGCTGCGATCACTGTGTCAGGAAAAGCACGGTCACCGTCAGATAGGCTCGCAATTCCATTTGGTCCTAGCCTGGCGCTTGGGACTTGGGTGGTTTGGTGTGGTATCGACACGGTATTGCTCAATTAATCCGGATGCAGAGCACTCCAAATTGGAAAACCTTCGATATAGCTGGACTTGCCTGAAAACCCGGGCCGCAATTGATGTCATCAGAAACGTCCGAAGTCGGATAAAAAGCGTTAAATACCAGTAATGTATGCGACAATTCGATGACGGTGAGTGTCGCAGAAGCGTAATATAACCGCAAAAAAAGCGTCACCTGTCTCGAATAACCAGCCCCTCGGAAAAGGCGGAAATCCGCCTCCGATTCCGTTGTTCATAGAAACCGTTTTACGGGGTAAAACACCATGAAACTTCGCATGACAGTCAGCGCTATTGCGCTTGGTATGATGGCCGCTTGTTCACAAGGCAGCGACATCGCATCGCCAGGCACAGTAACTCCAACAACACCCCCGAGCACAGGCGGCGGTGGCGGTGGAGGCGGCACCGGTGGTGGCGGAACGACCGTTGATTGCCCGGCTGGTTTCACGCAGGACGCAACGCAAACCGGTGGTCTGACGACATGTGTGGTTTCTGGCACAATTCTCTCTGACCTTACGCTTCCTTTCGTCGATGGCACAGCGTTCCGTCTCGATGGCCGCGTTGATGTCGGCCAAGATGTGGGCGGAGACGCTTCTGGCGGCGACCCTGCGGTGCTGACGATTGAGCCAGGCGTTATTGTGTTCGGGAATAGCGGGGACGACTACCTCGTCGTCAATCGTGGATCTCAATTGATCGCCGATGGTACGGCAGCGGCGCCAATCATTATGACGAGTGACGAAGACCTTGATCGTCAAAATGATTCAGACGCGTCGAATGATGATGGCGGCGACGCGATTGGTGAGTGGGGCGGTCTGGTGATCCTCGGACGCGCGCCGATCAATGATTGTAACACCACGGTCGCAGCTCAATCGGTTGGCTGTGAAAACCGAATTGAAGGTGTAGAGCCTGTCGCCCTCTTCGGCGGTGCAACACCAGACGACAATAGCGGTATCCTGAACTACCTGCAGGTTCGTTTTGCTGGGAACCCACTCGCTTCAGGCGACGAGTTGAACGGAATTTCCTTCGGTGGTGTCGGTGACGCGACTGAAGTTGAGTTTGTCCAAGTCCACAATAACTCAGATGACGGCGTCGAGTTCTTCGGCGGAACCGTCGACGTTCGCTACCTGGTTTTGACTGGCAACGACGATGACTCCGTTGACACTGACACCGGATATCAAGGCAACATTCAATTCGCCGTTATCCGTCAGCGCCCAAGCAGCGGCGACAATCTGTTTGAAGCCTCCTCAACCACCGGTCCAAGTGTGCCTCTGGCCGAGCGCTCAAACTATAACATCGCTAACTTCACCGCGATTGGTTTTGAACGCGGGAATGCTGTGCGCCTCAATGAGGGAACAGTTGGTCAGTACATGAACGGTATTGTGATCGACGAAGCTGAGTGCTTCCGCTGGCAAGATGCAGGGAATGACAATGCGACCTTCGAAGCGGCAGAAGACCCAAGCTTCAACTCTGTGCTGTTTGATTGTTCAGCACTCTCTGCAGCCAACTCGACGGCTAATGGCATGACAGTCGCGCCGCTGGCCCTTGCAGCGGATGCAAACAATGTAGAGTCTCTGAACTCGCTCGCTGGGCTGCTTCCTGGTTCTAATGAGGCCAACGTGACTCCATTCGCGGCGTCGAGCGTCGACTCTTTCTTCGAAGACACGACCTATATTGGCGCCTTCGCACCGGACGACACAGAAACGAACAACTGGGCGGCGGGCTGGACCTTCGCGCTCTTCTCTGACCCGAGCTGTCCGACTGGAACGACAGATGTTGGTGTTGAGATCAACAGCACTAAAGTTTGTCAGGTCAGCGGCGTCATTACGAGCGATCTTCGTCTTACGCGTGGCAATATCTACCAGCTTGATGGCCGTGTGGATGTCGGCGTCGATGCAGGCGGCGATGGTAGCGGCACTGAGACCGGTACGCTCACGATCGAATCTGGGGTGACCATCTTCGGCGAGAGCGGCGATGACTATCTCGTCATCAATCGCGGCTCACAGATCTTCGCGAACGGAACAGCCGCCAATCCGATTGTTTTCACTTCAGAAGATGACCTGACGGATTCTCAAGTCGATCCTGACAATGCGATCGGTGAATGGGGCGGCTTGGTCATTCTCGGCCGCGCGCCGATCAATGACTGTAACATCACGGTTGCAGCTCAGTCTGTTGGCTGTGAAAACCGGATTGAAGGCGTTGAGCCTGTTGCTCTGTTCGGTGGGGCAACATCAGATGATAACAGCGGCACGCTCCGTTACATCCAAGTCAAGCATGCAGGTAACCCACTTGCGTCCGGTGACGAGCTGAACGGCATCTCGTTCGGCGGTGTCGGTGACGCAACTCAAGTTGAGTATGTCCAAGTCCACAACAACTCAGACGACGGCGTTGAGTTCTTTGGCGGGACCGTCAACGTTCGCTACCTGGTTCTGACCGGAAATGATGATGACTCCGTCGATACCGACACGGGCTATCAGGGTAACATCCAGTTCGCGATCATTACGCAGCGCCCAAGCAGCGGTGACAATCTGTTTGAAGCGTCTTCAACCACGGGCCCAAGTGTACCGCTGGCGGAACGCTCGAACTATAACATCTCGAACTTCACCGCGATTGGTTTTGAGCGTGGGAATGGCCTCCGCCTTAATGAAGGGACCGTTGGTCAGTATATGAACGGCGTTGTTGTCGACGAAGCTGAATGCTTCCGTTGGCAAGATGCAGGGAACGACAACGCGACCTTTGAGGCCGCAGAAGATCCAAGCTTCAACTCGGTTCTGTTCGATTGTTCAGCCCTCTCAGCCGCAAACTCGACGGCTAACGGTACAACCGTTGCGCCGCTCGCGCTCGCAGCTGATGCGAACAATGTCGAGACAACCAACACGCTCACATCGACCTTTATCAACGGAGCGACAGAAGCCGGTGTAACCGCCTTCGACGCTTCCTCAGTCGACCCATTCTTCATCGCCACCGACTATATCGGCGCTGTTGAGGATGCGAGCGATACTTGGTGGCAAGGTTGGTCTTGCGGTCTGGAAGCTTCAGACCCCTGCTAAGACCCCAAAAACGACCGGGACGGCTCTCTTTGGCTGTCCCGGTTTTATTGCATTTCCTCCGCGCCTTTTCCCAGAATTTGATGTTCAGAGGCGCGTCCGTTCAAGGACTAAGGTTAAATCGAATGAGACGTTCATCCCGCTATATCACGCTGCTTTCGACTGCTGCGCTGGCGATCGTGCCAGCTATCGCGCAAGAAGAGACAGAAACTACAGAAAGCGCAGAAGAGCGCACATTGCAGACGGTCGTTGTTCGCGGTGCGTTTATTCCTGCACCGCAGCGAGAAACCTCACAAGTTGCCTCCTTCCTCTCAGAAGAAGATCTCATTCGCCAAGGGGATGCCAACGCGGCCCTCGCCCTGACACGGGTCAGCGGATTAAGCGTTGTCTCAGATAAGTTCGCCTTTGTTCGTGGACTTGGCGATCGCTATTCATCTGCGCTGCTCAATGGCTCCCCGCTGCCGAGCCCGGAGCCTTTGCGCCGGACTGTGCCACTGGACCTGTTTCCCTCGAACATTCTGAGCGGCGCTGCTGTTCAGAAGACATACTCGGCGAACTATCCAGGTGAGTTTGGTGGTGGTGTCATCGATCTTAAAACCGTCCGCATTCCGAGTGAGAACTTCTTCAACGTCAAACTCGGCGTCGGATACAATACAGAGTCGACGCCGAATGATGGGCTTTTCGTGCGCGGCAGCGATACTGATTGGTCCGGCTATGATGATGGATTGCGAGATCTGCCTGGACCCGTAATCAGCGTAATCAATCAAGGCCTGGACCTGAATGATCAAGATGATGCCTTTGTGGAGGCCGTTGGCGAGAGCTTTGTAAACTCGCCGCTGACCGTCATTCAAACCGGTGAAGTCGATCCAGATTTCAATGCCACCGTCGATTTTGGCCGGGCGTTTGACATGGGTCGCTTTGATGTCGGTGTTGTCGGGGTCGTTGGCTTCGATAGTGGCTGGACGACAGAGGAATCGATCCGGCAGACCGCTCGTCTGACCAGTACTGAACTGAGATCGGACCTTCGCACAACC
>JBCBGJ010000148.1:0-6236 GCA_038526925.1 Pseudomonadota bacterium | reverse complement strand
CGGGCTTCACCTAGACCAAGCAAGGTATCAGTTCGAGGCCAGCTCTCCCGCACCATCCGCATGAAGCACATGAAGGCAACCCGCAGCCTGCGCATCGCGACTTTCCGCGACGAACTGGCGCGCCTCTCTGACGAGGATCTCGCACACCCCGACGTTCAAGCCATGATCTTGGAGCGGGAGAGCTGGCCTCGAACTGATACCTTGCTTGGTCTAGGTGAAGCCCGTCTTTCTCAGCACATCGAGGACGCTACCAGCCTGTGCACAAGTCTTGTGGAATGGATAGAAAACCATGCCGATTCTTCTTGTGAACCGGCAGAAACGTTCCGGTCCTTTATACAAGAAGACAACCAGAAGACTCTATCTGAAGAATGTAACGCCAGCGTCCATAAAAGGAGCGCGGGCAAGCCCGCACACTCTGAATTTTCAGAGTCGGGGCCTAACGGCCCCTCCAGTTGCAGAGAAAAAGAGCTTCAGGCGGAAACGGAAGCACTTCAAGGGCTATTTTCGGGTCATTACGGCCTCGGTCACGCCATCACCTTGGCATCCGAAGATTTCCAATTCGAAATGCAGGTTCGGAGTGGCGAAAACCAGGAATACGCATTTGTCGAAGCCGCAGCCGCGAGGATTGCACCGCTTGGCATCAACATATCTGCCTGGGCCGCAGCGTGCGATCGGATGGGACGGGCCCGGGCCGCGCTGTGTGTCATGTTGCTCGATGCGAACCGCGACCACCCCACCCGACCTGTTCAAAATCCAGGCGGCGCGCTGCGCGGCATGATCAAAGCCCACAATCGGAACACGCTCAATCTCATCGGTAGCCTGATCGGTTTGCACCGGCGCCGGGGGCTCTGAGCCAATGGTGCAGCATTTTTTGGTATCTGCCGTTCTCTCTCGCCGTGCTCGTGGCCCGTCACCCGTGGTTTGGCCCACGAACACGACGAGAATAGGCGTTTTCAGGGGCTTAAACGCCCGAAACGGCTGGTGTATACCGAGCTTGACCCATTTTTTCGATGTGTTCGGACCTTCCGCTGCCACGGTCAGTTCTCGATGCGCGACCGATGGACCAGCTTGTTGGAGGTGCCTTTGACGATCCCAAAATCCCATGCCGCGCTCGCGGTCGATGGCGTGACATATGGCATGTCCCATCTCGACGCCTTTGCCGTTGTGGTCACGGGAAAAGGACGCGATCCAAATACCCACCTGAATGTTCTGGTGAAGTTTTCCAACCACGTTTTCACCGAGCGCGCGTTGCATGATCAGCGGCATGATACCTTCGACCACAATGGTACGCGCCGCGCATTCGATCAGCCCCGGTACGACATGTCGTTGCGCCTTCCCGATATCATATCGCAAGCCTTCGCAGACGATGCACTCTGCCTCATTTCGAAGGATTTCGGCGGCCACGAAAATCTGATGATGATCGAGCTTGAGAACGGCGAAACCTGGTCGATAGTGTTCTGTTTTCAGCCGTTGAGAGACGGTGTCGTGATGGAAATTCTGTCCACGCATCCAAAGCCCGTGCGCGGGAAACCCAAGCGTAGTCATTTGACCTATTTTGCGCGTAAGTGCCTGTTTCGACAGGAAAGGGTGCCAAAAAACTGAAGGCCCGACCGAAGCCGAGCCTTAGTAGTTGTCCATTACCGTGGTCTGCAAGACCGTCAGCTTGCGCTTCAGGTTGACATGACAGTGACCTCGAAAGTCGAACCTGCCTGAGCCCTATTTAGGCGAAGATGGCCAAAATGTCAAGAATTTCGGTCTAGACCGCCTTGAGAGGACGGTGCGTTTAGCGCTTTGTAAAACAAAAGAGAATTGTGATCCACGACAGATTTCTGCGGAATCCTGTTTGGGGGCGTCGCCTGCGGCGATCAGCTCTAGTCGGCAGGCCGACCGAAGCCTGTAGTCTTCGCCCATGAGGGTCACGATCTTCGCCCAAGGCTGCCAATCAGTGGCATGAGTAGCGCTTTCCAAACTGCGGGAGGCTCGCTTTTGCTACTACCTTTCATCACTCTTCACCACAATACGGTGCGTCAGCTCGCGCCCAAGAAAGAGATTCGTCACATGACTTAGCTCATTGACCTAAGCTATTGATAGTTCTGAGGGAGGTCCAGTAACCGCCCTCTTCTCTCAAGGGTTCGACAAGTTGTGCGAGAGGTGTATGAATCGTGATTCGCAAAAGGGCGAAATTTTGCGACCGATAGTTCGAAGAAAGTAAAATATATGGCAATCGATATCAAAGACGCATTTCAAGCAACTCCCAAGAGCGTGCGCGCCTTTCTGATTGAGCCAGGCCAAGGGTGCTACATTCCGGCCTATCAGCGAGAATATCGATGGGACAAAGGCAATGTAGATCGTCTTTTTGAGGACATTTCGAATGGAATTAGTCAGCTGGTTGACCGCGCCAAGACAATCAGCTTCCTCGGCACTGTCATCGCCATTCACGATACCACCTACGCCACCGTCAAACCGATAAATCGTAGCGAGATGCCAAGGTCGGTCATGACCATCATTGACGGCCAGCAACGACTATCGACGTTCATTCTTATCTTTATAGCACTTCACAACCAGCTTTCCCGGCTGCTCAATCAAATCGAAAAGCAAGAAACGGACGCTGATGAATGGCTGAAGAATGAAATCCGAAAGCTGCTTCCCGAACTACAAGATTGCTTCATCCTCGATAGGAGAACCGGCAAAGGGCTCTACCAATATTATCCAAGGCTGATCCGCTCCTTCGTCGATGTCTGGTCATCTCAGCCAGACTCGGCACAGTATGATGGGGCGATTGCGGGTATGATCTGGCAATACATCGAGCACATCAACGGGGCGGACAGAACCAAAGAGTTTCGGCCAAAGGCGCGCGGTGGTGACAGTGGTGCCTTCAGCAACGTTCAGAAGGTTTACGCCCACATCACCAGTCGAATTAAGCGGCTTCGCAAACCGTCAGACGATTTCGCAGACCTATTGGCATGCGCGGTGGAGGAAGACTTTGGAGTTGAGTTGCTTGGGTATGAAGTAGATCCGACAGTTGTTGAAAGACTAGAGTCGACAGAAGAAAATGCGATTGAAAACCGCTTCCGAGATGCAGTCGCAAGTCTTATCTTTGCGCACTACGCCCAGCAACGTATGGCTTTCACGGTCGTGGAATCGCGCAATGAAGATGATGCGTTCGACATGTTTGAGGCACTCAACACAACCGGCGAACCCCTGACGGCCTTTGAGACATTCGAACCGCGCATTATCGAGTCTGAAGGTTTGGAAACCTATGAGGACTCCGAGGCACATACCCAAGTACAAAGGGTCAAAAACTATCTGGACCAATTCATTCAAGATACCACACGCGTTCAAAAGAACACATCAGATTTGCTGGTCTCTTTCGCTTTGTCCGATACCGGGCGAAAACTTGGCGGAAAACTCAACGAACAACGTAGATACCTGCGGAGGCGGTTTGACGAACCAGGGACAGCCAAATCACGCAGCGCGTTCATTCACCGTCTCGGTGACGTTGCGGACTTCATGTCCACCGCATGGGAGGTCGATAAAGACACCGCACTGAAACCATTGGCGTTCACAGATGAGCAGACCACGGTCTGTCTCGATTATCTAAGACGCCTGAACCATACTGTTACTGTCGCCCCCCTATCGAGGTTTTTTGGGCGCGCGCTTGAAGCAGGAACGGAGGACGGTGCTGACGAGCGAGCGCGTAGTGATCTGCGCGGTGCGATCAAGGCATGTGCTGCCTTTACTGCACTTTGGCGTGGTGCATTTGGAACGACTGCAAACATAGATGCAGTTTATAGAGCGCTGATGGCTGAAGGCGATGGAACCACAGCGCTTGCCGCTGAGCCAAAGGATCGAAAGAGCATAGTCAGCCTTCCGCTACTGAAGTCAGTGCTCAAAGCCGCACTCGCTAGAGAGAGCATTGACACGTCTGCGCGATGGGCTGCCAAGGTCAAGTCTACGCCGCTCTATCGCCAGTCGCGGCCAACGGTGCTTTTCCTGACTTCTGCCGCAGCGAAAGACGCCGTTGCGGACAATGCCGATCCGGGTCTTTCGAAGCTGGGCAGGACTGGCGTCAATGATACATTTTCGACAACCGCCTGGCAGCAGTTTGTCGAAATGGAAGTTGAACATGTCGCTCCACAGAGCGGATCAAGTGGCACTTGGGACCAACAGATCTACGATGATGGGGATCTCGTTCATACCCTCGGCAACCTAACACTCTTGCGAAAAGAGCAGAATATTGTGATGTCGGATCACTCTTGGGCCAAAAAGCGTCTTGGCTTTAAGGCGCTTTCCGCAAAAACGCATGAGGCGTTCGAAGCTGTGCGCGGAGAAGCAAAACAAAATGGTCTGTCTTTACCCGCGACTGGTGAAGCGGTATTGGCATCATCTGCGTATGCGCCGCTTCTTGTTCCGATAGCCGAAAAGACAACGGATTGGGACGCTGGATTTGTCGAGCAAAGGTCAGTCAGGCTCGCGGAGTTGGCATGGGACCAACTATATGCCTGGCTACAGTAGAGGCGCAACTTTCACTTGTGACAGGTGAGGCAAGCCTTCGCTGGTCCACCATAGACGTCATCCAAATCCATCTCAACGTCAGGACGCAGCGGGTTTGTTTGCATCCTCTTTTTCGCACGTGCCAGACGCTTTTCATGCTCCTGTTTGATCTGGTCTTGGCGCGCTGGTTGTTCTAGGTCCGAAAGAGACTCTCCTTGGCTCCACGTGAACGGTGAGCCGTGTTCAATGGCAGTCTTCTCATACCGTTTCGCTTCTTCAAACGCGTCCGGATGCTCTGCTTTTAAGCGCACCCATTCGATCTTTTGTTGGAAGAAGCAGAAGGTGCATCCACTGCGGCTGCGCCAGCTGTAGTACTCTGGGAGACCCAGTCCGGATCCCTCAAGAATTTCAATGACGCCGGGTTTGTCGATGCTCGCGTCCTTGAAGGGGAGACGAACCAACAGCTTTTCTTTTTTCGATTGATAACCTTCGCGGTATTCTTCGTCGCTGCGGATTGCAACGTAAGATATCACCGTGTCACCGGCTTCGAGGAATTCCCTTACCCATTTCTCAAAGGGCCGCAGTTTGAGCTGACGTGTGCACCACCTTGACTGGGCTGAAGGTAGATAGCTTTTGTAGCTCTTGAGCCAAAAATCGAAGTCACGATCCGGGTTGAGACGCTGAATTGGTTTGCCGAGATATCCTTCAAGCCGTGTCAGATATTCGTAGACCTCCGGTAGCTCTTTACCCGTATCGGTGAAGAAGTATTCAATGTCGATCTCTGGATGTCTTTGGCGCATGAATATGGCCAAGGCCGCGCTGTCGCGGCCACCTGACAAGCCAAGTACGTGACGCGTTGTGCTCATGCGCGTTCTCCAACCCGCCGCTCGTCACTTGCATTAAGGTACTTCGAGGTCACCTCAATCAGTGCAGCCAGGATAATCTCACGGCTTTGCTGATCCGCTTCGCTCAAGGCGCGATCCAAGCTGCCTGCCAACGCTTCGACGTCACTCCAGTCAACATCAGCAACTTGAATTTCTCGAAAGAGCGAGTGCGGCATGTTTTCCTTGCCAACCACCACAGCCATCGCGTGACGGCCGTCCTTGCGGCCCTTCACACGCGCCATGGTTTCTGTTTTGAGAAACTCGGTGGCAAGTTCGGTCAGTCCGACGGCGGCCCGTTCTCTGTCTCCGTCATTCCAGTCCCGTGGAAGTTTGTTGACGGCAACACCTGCCAATCCTTCCATGTCCTCTCGCGTGCCATGGAACTGTGTTAGCCGCCCAACGAAAGCCTCCAGACGCAGATCCCCGCCAATGTGGCGAATGTTGTCTGCACGGTCCCGAAGCGCTTTAAAAGCTTCCTCGGTCTGGTTGCGCACATCGAGCTCTCTCAACATCAGATCTTTCAGGTCTTCAAGCACTTTTGGGTAAGCTGCGCGCATTTCGGCGAGTGCATCTCTGAGCAAAACCGCCGTTGCTCCTGCATCAAAATCTCCGCCTGCGCCCGACTTTGTCAGGCGAGGCAAGTCATCAAACAGAAGCTTGTTGGGATCGCTTGCCCGCTTGAGCACCTCTCTGACCCTTAAGGTTTCGGGCGACAACGATTGGGTTCGGGACGTCCATGGAACAAGCGTATCAAATTCGCCAATGATCGTTCGCGCGACCAGAAGCGGCTCAACTTTGCCTTTGATTTTGAGAAGGCTGCCCAGTGTCTGAAGTGTCTCTCCAACAAAACCCTCCATC
>JBCBGJ010000147.1:0-6239 GCA_038526925.1 Pseudomonadota bacterium | reverse complement strand
CACCGGGTGAGGAAGGTCGCATTAGGGTTCGTGTCAAACACGATGAGGTCATACTCGCTGCGATAATAGTCGATCATCCGCCGAAAATTAGCGCCGACAATTGCGAGTGCTTCTGGACTGCTGGCGAAGGCGTACTTCGAAATCTCAAACTGTCCTGAAATGAGGTCAAAGCGGCCCTCTGGCGCTTTATCCCCGGTTAGCAGGCTGTGAGCGATGGTTTCGCGGCTCACCGGATCGAACGGCTCGGTATTGATTTGCGACCAGCTATCGCCGGGAGAGGTCATGTCATAGGCGTGCAAACGGGATCGTTCGAAGAGCGAGATCACTGACTTGTCACGGGCGGAACTCGCGTCAGCATACTCCATATCGAAGAAGGTCTCGGTCAAATTGTATTGTGGATCGAGATCGATCAGCAGGGTGCGGCCGCCCAGACTTGCATGCCATGCTCCGAAGACCTGACTGGCAATGGTCGTTTTACCCACACCGCCCTTCAGATTCATCACCGCGATGACCGGGCAACGGCGCTCATACCGCGTCTTTACCGCTTCAACGAGACGCTCCAGAGCTCCCTCGTCACCGAGCGAGTCAGTCAGTTGATCCGCCAAGGCCGACTTAAAAGGTTTCGAGAGGCGCGCATTGTCGACGCGGATGGGAAAGAGTTTTAGCCCGAGACGCTGTGCCCGCGCGAGTTGCGCCTCAACCGCCTTAGAGCGGATCGACGAGGCAGAGACCAAGACCACCATCCCAAAAGCGCTATCAATGGCCTCATTGACGGATTCTGGATCGACTTCCTTGCTTCCGGGTGGGGTATACCAGGTCGGAATCGACGCGCGTCGCATGGCTTCGTGAACATGTAGAACTGAATCCACATCACGATGACCATGAGCAATGAAGAGCTGCGACATTCAGACAAATCCGACTGGGAGGTGTTTTCTATTTGCTAGCGTGATTAGCGCGGAACGGCCACACTTTCATGTCATATCAGCGTTCGAACGCTTGATTGTCGGTGATTGCCTGTGCATAAAGCGCGACCTTAAGGAGAAACCCATGACTTGGACGCCAAGCAGCTGGCGCGATCGCCCGGCTAAGCACATTCCGGAAGACTATCCGGATCTTAATCACCTCGCTGATGTCGAGGCACGCTTGGCTGCGTTTCCCCCTCTCGTATTTGCAGGAGAAGTCCGGACGTTGAAACAGCGCCTCGCCAGTGTCGCTGTGGGTGAAGCTTTCCTGTTGCAGGGCGGTGATTGTGCGGAGAGCTTTAAAGAGTTCAGCGCCGACAATATTCGCGACACCCTGCGCGTGATGCTCCAAATGGCGGTTGTGCTGACATTTGCTGCGTCCAAGCCTGTCGTCAAAGTTGGCCGCCTCGCGGGTCAATTCGGTAAGCCGCGCTCTTCCCCGATCGAAGAGATTGATGGCGTGACGCTGCCGTCTTATCGCGGTGACAATATCAATGGGATGGACTTCACAGAAGCCTCTCGGATGCCGGATCCTGAACGCTTGATCAAAGCGTACTCACAGTCTGCATCGACACTGAATCTGGTCCGCGCTTTTTCGCGCGGCGGTTATGCCGACCTTGCCAATGTCCACCAATGGATGCTGGGCTTTGTCGACCGGTCTCCGCTCGGAGAACGCTACCGTGAAATGGCGGACAAGATCTCCGACGCGCTCGATTTCATGCGCGCGTGCGGCGTCACCTCTCAAAGTGTTCCGCAAATGGCGCAGGTTGAGGTCTATACCTCACACGAAGCGCTCTTGTTGGGTTATGAAGAGGCAATGACGCGGATCGATTCCACGTCTGGCGATTGGTACGATACCTCGGCGCACATGCTGTGGATCGGTCACCGGACCCGCCAGGTGGATCATGCCCATGTCGAGTTCTGCAAGGGCGTCAAAAACCCAATCGGAATGAAGTGTGGCCCAGGTCTTGAGCCAGACGAGCTTATTCGGATCATCGAAACGCTGAATCCTGAAGACGAAGCCGGCCGTATCACGCTGATTTCGCGCTTTGGCGCAGATGGTGTCGAAGAGGGGCTAACCCCACTCGCGCGTGCTGTGAAAGCCAGTGGCCGCACGGTCGTCTGGTCCTGTGACCCCATGCACGGCAATACGTTGAAGACGGATTCTGGGTTCAAGACGCGTCCAGTGGATCGCATCCTGACTGAGGTACGAGGCTTCATTGACGTGTTGAATGCAGAGGGCTGTGTTCCAGGCGGCGTTCATTTCGAGATGACTGGTCAAGATGTCACCGAATGTATTGGCGGCGCGCAGGCGATTTCAGAGGCTGACCTGTCATCAAGATATCACACTCATTGTGATCCTCGCCTAAATGGCGAACAGGCTCTTGAACTTGCCTTTCTGATCGCAGAGAAGCTCCTTGAGAATAAGGACGCCTCCCCAATGCCATCACGCGTAACCGGATAAGCAGGACTTTTACCATGACCCAGCGGGCATGGCCCGCTTGGGCGCGGGCCTCTGAAATTCTAGACCTTTTGCGGCTGTCGGGGCCGATTGCGATCTCACGCCTGGCGTGGATGTTGATGGGCCTGACGGATGCGATTGTGCTCGGCCAGGTGAAAGGCCAGGAGCACGAGCTCACCTTTATTTTGAACTCATGGCTGCCAATCGGCATCATGCTTGGGTTTGGGATGGGCATTCTGCTCGGCGTGCAAGTGCTGACTTCAGAAATGGTGGGACGCGGCGAAGAGCATATGTCTGGTCGGATCTTTCGGCGCGGCATGGCATGGGCGATTGGGATAGGCGTTCTGGTCACAGCGCTCGTATTCGTTCTCGCGACGACTCTATTCAACTTCCTGTTCGTGCAAATCAATCCGAACGAGAATATCAGCGCGCTTATGACGCCGCAGGAGTTTGCGGACGAGACTGCCTTGATCACGCAAATCCTGTCGCTCAGCCTATTGGGATTCATGATCTCAACTGTCTGCAGCTATTATCTCGAAGCGCTGCGCCGGCCGCTCATCGTCACCATAACGTCTTATCTTGGCGTGGGTGTGAATCTGGTGATTGATCTGGCTTTGGTGCTCGGATGGTGGGGTATGCCGCAAATGGGCGGCGAAGGCGTTGCGTGGGCGACGGTTACCTCTCGCTGGGCGATTACACTGGCGCTGATTGCGTTTGTGATTTGGCTCACACCTGCCCTCAAACCGTCTGAGCCAGGCCCTGAAGATGAGGCCTCGCGACAAATAAAAGTTGGCGGTGGAACAGCAGTCTCGAACATTGCCGAATGGGGCGGTTTCAACCTGACCTACACGATCGCAGCCTTTATCAGCGTCGCGGCGAACGCAGTGTATGGCTATTCTATCCAAGTGATGGGCGTTTGTTTCATGTTCTTCCTAGGCATCGGCACGGCCACCAGTGTGCGTGTGGCGGAGAATTATGGCCGAGGTGACATGCAGGGCGTGAAAGATGCATCGCGGCTCGGTGTGGCGGCGACCTTTGCGCTGGGCGTATTTCTGTCGCTCCTGATCCTGATCTTCCAGGACTATGTTGCGCTACTGCTCGTCAATTCCGAAGCGAGTATTGATGGAACGATGCTGGCTGTCGCGATATCCAGTCTGCTTTTCTACACAGCTTTGGCGACGACATTTGATGGGCTTCAGGCGACGGCGTCTATGGCGCTCCGGGCGCAAGGAATTGTTTGGGTGCCGTCAGCCATCCATTTGGCGTCGTTCTTCTTATTGATGATCCCGCTCTGTTACTTCATGGGCGTTACCCTGGAACGGGGCGCTCAAGGAATGATGGAAGCGATTACAATCACGCTTCTGGTTGCCGGCGGCTTGCAATGGGGACTGCTAGAATGGAAAACGGCGCGCCGCGAAAAGCAGCACGCCGTTTAATAGGATCGCTTTCGCGAGTGACCTTAGATGTCTTTGAGAGCACCAGCTGGTCGGAACGCAGCTGAAGTTTTCTCTTTGATCTTGATGGTCTCGCCAGTCGCTGGGTTGCGACCTTCACGAGCGCCACGCGTTTTCGCAACGAACGTCCCGAAACCGGCAATAGCTACAGAGTCACGGCTTTTGACCGCACCTGCAATTGAATCAAAAACAGCGTCCACAGCACGGCCTGCCTCGGCTTGAGACATGTCAGCTGCTTCTGCGACTGCTTTGGTCAGTTCACCCTTGTTCATTGGGCTCTCCCTTAGTTCAACGGCGGAAGTTGCCGTTGGGGGCATTGTTCATGATTCGAATTGGGCGTGAATCCCGAAAAGCCAATAAATACGGGCGATTCAGCCTTATTTTGCCAGAATCCACCCTTCTTCGGTGGTAATTCTGTGAATTTCTCCATCAGAAATTGAGTCCGGCGGACCAAACGCCCTCGCTAATTCACCCGCAGAATCGAGTGATTCGAGGCGCTCAGAGAGCATTTTGACCTGTGTTTCGTCTAGGATCTCGCCTGGTTTTGGGGCGACCGGGACCGTACTTGGGTATATTTCTGCGAACACACAGTCCGTGTTTTCGAGGGCCTCCGGCGAGAAATCTTGAAAGCCGGTCTCGAACGGCCAGATCGCAGAGCGCGGTATTCGCGCGCGTAGATATGAGACGGTGGGAATGCCCAACATGGCCTGCGACCCGACTGAGCCAGCGCCCAAAAGTTGCCAAACCGATTTTGGATGAGCTTTGAAGTTCGCCTTGATCCAGCCTTCACAGATACGATGCTCCGCCAGTGAACCCCCGGAAGAAAAGTCTCCTTTCTTCATCGATAGGGTTGAGACGACGTTTTTCTTCGGCGCGCCCCAAAATGGATGTGGACCTTTTGAGATTGCGTAATTCAGACCCGCCGCGAGTGCGAAGCGCGCATTTGAATTGTCGTCACGCTCTGTAACCTTAGCGGAGAGGTGCTCGTGCATTGCGCGCCAGGGCGGTGCACTCTTGGTGTCCAACCCAATCGCCTCCGCGGTCCCGGACGGATATCCCACAGCGAAGTCGAACCCGATCAGAACTTTGTCACCGCGCGCGATCAGTTTTTCTGCAAGCTCGGCGATCAAGCCCCGCGCTTCTAATCGCGTGCGTGGATTGGTGCTCGAAAATTTGTATTTCAACCGTGCGTCGCGAGCCCGTACCCCAACCCAGATCGAGTTGGAGCCCGTGACGGGTTTCGCCGACGCGCTCCAGTCAACAATTATATAAGCGTCAAATAGACGAGCCATTCAGTATCCTGATTACGCGGCGTTTGTTCCAGATGATCGATTAAATTCGATCTTCTTGCGCAATCAAGGGGCAATCCAAGACCGATAGAACATACTCTCAGTGTTTCAGCTTGGCTATTCAGGGTGGGTCCAATGAAGAGATTGGCATCAGCACTTCTAATTTCTATGTGCACGTTGTTTTCTGGTTGCGGCGAAGCTGCGCCGACCAATACGTCAAGATCAGTATCAGACGCAGAATGGTCGATGCTGCCGATGCGACAGCTCGTCGGCAAATACTATAGCCGGCCGCTTCTCGAATTCATCACCACGGTAGACGAGCAAACGCTCTCGCCTGGTGATCTCACCATCGCTGGATACGCTCTGGCTATGGGCGTGGGTGTTCAAACAGACTTCCAGCGTGGAATCCGGATGTTGAAGGCGTCGTGTGATCAAGGACATCTGCGCGGGTGTGCCTTGCTAGGTTATTTCTATTTGAGTTCAGAGTCTCATGACCTGCAATCAGAGGCAGAACCGCTTCTCACGCCGACCTGTGAGGCGGGCAATATGTGGGCGTGTTCCACTTTGGTCACCGCATACACCTATGGCATCGGCGTCGATGCAGATGAGGCCCGAGCGACGAAGTATGCCAATCGGGCGTGCGAACATCCACGCGAACGGATTTGCGCCGATGCCGCATTGCTTCTTAGAGATATCAACAAGACCGACAGTTTACGCCTTCACAAAAAGTCTTGCGATGCGGACAGTGCCGTGGCTTGCCTGAATTTGGCGGCCGCCTACAACCGTAGAGCCTTTGATGATCCCGCTCCGGAAGAGGTTAAAAACCTGCTGGATAAATCATGCCGGCTTGGATTGGATAATGCGTGCTGGGGCTATCTTCACTATTTCACAAAGCGTCAAACGGAACACAGCGATCCAACGCCTTACATTGAAGCGAGCGCTCGGGCCTCGTTCTTATATGTTTTGTTCTCGCCTGGTGCCGCAAAAAACCCGCTCAACGCATTACAGGCATCGGTCAGACCACGCCGGCAAATACGATCGCTCGCTTCAATGTAAGGCGTTGGATCGCTGT
>JBCBGJ010000146.1:0-6327 GCA_038526925.1 Pseudomonadota bacterium | reverse complement strand
GCTCGACGTCAGCAACGCTCAGGCCGGTACGACCGTGCCGGGTTTCATCGCCTCTGCTGAAAAAGCGCCCGTTATTGCGTCGCTGCCAACATCCGTGACGCGGACAAACAGTTTTGGTTGACTCAAGCAGCTATCATTCAGTGATGCGATGAAACCCGGCACGGTCGTACCGGCCTGAGCGTTGCTGACGTCGAGCGTTGCGGATGGCCCTGAAGCTGAGTTCTGGTCGACGACGAGTTTGTAAGGATAGTGTTGGCCCTCACTGGTCAGAGGATCTGCGATGATTTGCAAACTGTAAGTGTCACCGCCTTGCATATAGACGCATGCGGTTGTCTCTAGATTGTTTACCGGGCCGTCGCCCACCGTCTTTTCTATGACGATATCTTCTAGGCCAGAGATCGCGATGAGTTTTGGAGCTTCCGAGATCTCGACGGAAAGCTTCAGTTGATCTTCAGACTGAGACGCCAGAACGCCATCTGCCATAACAGCGCCTTGCCCTGCGACGGTGGCCATAAACGAGAGCAGCAAGAACGCCTTGGGTGTCAGTAATTTACTTGTAGAATTCATGAGAACACTCCAGCAATGCAGTCAGCGTGTCACTTGCGAAATGTAAAATCTACAAACGTCAGGTAGAGTCGGGCGCTTGGTTTATGCTGGGTTGTTTTCGAGAATTGGCGGTCGCTGCATCTCAATGACAAAGCGCTAGGGCGGGCGCGTCGTCCGCGCGTAGCATTTTACTCGTGGTCCCACCGAATAGCATTTGCCCAATGCGCATATGTCCATAGGCGCCCATGACGACCAGGGACGCGTTGGTTGTCTCACAGGCGCTTAACAGGGCCTCGGAGACGGGGCCGGTCAGGGAAATCCGCTCAGTGTTTAAGCGTTGCTCTTGCAGGATCTCTATCAAACGCTCCGTGGAACCCTCGCTTACAGTCGCCCATTGATGTCTCACTCTTTCAGAGTTTTCTGCGATCACCACGGTTTTGAACGTCGCGATGAGCGGCATATGCATGCGGATCGCACGCGCGGAGAGCGGGCTACCATCCCACGCGATTAGACAGGTTTCCGATGTTTTCGGCGCGCTTGGCGCCAGAATAAGTGGAAGCCGTGTTTCCATCAGAACATGCTCGAAAACGGGATTTAGAGAATGGCTCGATTGGGTGGCCTCTTTGGGAACGATGAACGCGTCTGACAGAGCCGCGCGCGCAGCGCTGTGAAGCGCCACCGAGCCGACCTGCTTTTCAAAGCTCGCTTTCAACCACGCCCCGGCATCGCGAGTCTGTTTGGTGAAGGCTTCGTTCAAATCGTGGACAAGATTATTCTGGGCCTCAGTGATTGAAGCGATCGCGCTCGTCCCAAGCATGACCGTTTCAGCGCCTGTCACATAGATGCTGGCAGCGGCCGGGTCTGGCATTGCGCAAAACCCATTTAACGATGTTCCAAACTTTTTGGCGACTTGGATAGCGGTTTCAATAGCTGGACTGATGGATTTGATATTCCCTCCAAGTGCGACGGTAACGGACATGAAAGAGCCTCCTGAGGATTGATCTTACTCAAACCTAAGAAGCCAAAGAGAGCCTCTGTATCAGGAATGATACGGAGTGTTCTGCGCGCCCAAATCCGTTTTATTCTGAAAGCTTCGAACGCCGAGGCAGCGGCGCATCATCATCCATCAAGATACGATGCGCGGCGCCGTCCAAATCGTCATATTGATTGGTCGAAACAGACCAAAGAAAAGCGCCTAACCCAAGCAGACCAAGCCCAAGAGCGACTGGGATCAAATAGATGATAATCGTCATGTGAGCGCTCCTTTGATGCGCAAAGCATTTAAGGTGACGATGAGGGAGGAGGCTGACATCGCGATGGCGGCAATCAATGGGGTGACATGCCCCGTGACCGCGATTGGGACGGCAACACAGTTATACGCCGCCGCCAGACCAAAGTTCTGCAACATCACGTTTTTGGTTCGCTTCGAGACCGACAGCACCGTCTGCAGCGCGCCGAGGCCGCCAGAATAGACCGCATCAGAAGCAGATTGCGAGACATCCATCGCGCCGCCGGGAGCGAGCGAGGCGTGTGCAAGCGCCAGCGCGCCGGCATCATTGAGCCCATCGCCAACCATCAAAACCTTTTTTCCTGCGGCGCGGAGGGCGTCCAGGCGATCGGCTTTTCCGGTCGGCGAGACCTGCGCATGCCAAGTCTCAATCGCGAGCGTATTTGCAATTTTGGAGACGGCCTCGCCGCGGTCTCCAGATAGAATTTCCAGGCCAAGCCCGCGCTGTTTCAAGGCTGCTAGCGTTTCGCTTGCATCTGATTGCAGCTGGTCTTCAAACTCAAATAAGACCGGCTTCATATCGGGCCCCACAAACCATAGAGACGGACCCGTTTGAGAGACAGGCGCAGAGGCGCCGACCCACTCCGCCGACCCGAGGCGATAGCTTTGACTGTTCACTGAGCCTTCGACGCCGAGGCCTGGATGCTCACGAATATCGTCAGCGATGGAACCAGGCCCCGCCGTTTCGACAATTGCCCGAGACAGCGGGTGACGGCTGGCGCGTGCGAGGTGCGCGGCGAGTTGCAGCTCTTCTCCGTGCGCGGAAACCAGGCGAGGGGTGCCGAGGGTCAGCGTCCCTGTCTTGTCTAAGACGAGGTGGTCGATTTCCGCCAACCGTTCCAATGCATCGCCGGAGCGAAGGAAGATGCCCTGTTTGAAAAGACTGCCCGACGCCACAACCTGGGCCACGGGCGCGGCCAAAGCCAACGCGCAGGGGCAGGTGATGATAAGGGTTGAGACCGCGATCAGCACCGCCTGATGAGCGCTGGCACCCATCATGAGCCAGGCGACGAAAGCGAGTGCTGCAGTCGTGTGCACGAAGGGCACATAAAGGGCGACCGCTTTGTCTGCGATCTGCCGATATCGGGCGCGCTTTTGTTCACCTGCTTCGAGCATGTCGGCGATTTGCGAAAGCAGGGAATCTGATGCTGGGCCGAGCGCTTCGCCGGTGAGCGGCTGGTCAAGATTGAGGCTGCCCGCATAGAGCGTTTCCCCGGATCCGATCGTGCGTGGCAGGCTTTCGCCGCTCACCATGCTCTCATCTATCCCGCTCATGCCTTGGGTGATCTTGAGGTCGACGACCGCGCGCTCCCCGGCCGCCAAGAGAATGCGATCACCTTTTTGGACCTCGTCTGCACGGATGGCTTCGGCACGGCCGTCAGCGCCGATCCGGTTGAGCGAGCGGTTTTGCAGCGCGGCGAGCTCATGCGCTGCCGCCTGTGTTTGCCGTCGAAGACGTGCGTCCAAGAAGCGACCAATCAGCAAGAAGCAAAGCAACATAATGCTGGCATCGAAATAGGCGTGAGCGCCGCCGGTCGCGGTTTCCCAAACACTGACCCCAAAGGCCAAGACCAAGGCGAGGGAGATCGGCACATCCATATTGGCGTGACCGCGGCGGAGCGCGGCGAAAGCTGACATGAAGAAGTGCCGTCCGCTAAAGATCAGGACGGGCAGCGCGATCAATCCAGAGATCCCGTGCAAGGCCGTCCGGGTCTGCTCCCCCATCTCACCATGCCCGCCCCAAACCGAAACGGAAAGCAGCATGACATTGGCGAGCGCGAACGCTGCGACTCCCATAGAGATGAGGAGATCTCGTTCTTCGGACTTTGCGGCTTTTGCAGAGCTATCTTCGGAGAAGGCCGAAACTCCGTAGCCCAGCGCAGCGACAGTATCAGCAATTCGGTCGGCGGTTGTCGCCCCAGTCCAAGCAACCTGAAGTTTGCCATTCGAGAGGTTCATGCGGGCCTGCTGAACACCGCTGACGGCGGAGAGTTTGTTTTCGATCTTGGAGAGGCAGCCGCCACACTTCGCCCCGCGCACCGACAAAGTCAGGGTCTTTAAGCCCTTCTTTTCTCGCACAAAGGCAGAGAAGTCGCTCGCTTGCGAAGGCGTCGGCGGGGCCAGCCCGGATGGGCAACCAGAAGCAGCGGCGTCAGTAATCATGGTCATGACACAATCAGAGTTTTCTCAACGTGGAACTTGATCGTCTCACCGTCAGCATCGAAGACATTGATGCGCAGGAGCCATTGCCCGGGTGCGAGGCGGCCTGTGTCGGCGACGTATTCGCCGCTCATTCGCGGTTGGAAGCTGATGGTGCGATCTTCCTGATTGGTTGCGAGGCGGCGGAGTTCCGCGACAACGAGTTGGCTGGACAAAGGCGCTTTTTCGGTATCCTGCAAGCGCAGGATCAATTGATCATCGACCAAGCCAGCTTCTGCTGACCATCCAAGCTCGGCTTGCGCTGCTCGGTTCGCCAGGGTGTCATTGAAGCTCAAACCTTGGACATAGGATTTCTTGATATCCTCCCCAGGGAAGCTGGTGATCGCGTGAAACAGAAAGACGCCATTGACCGAAAACATAACGCCAAAGAAGGCGAGCATGATCAGCAAGACATGCCAGCCTTTCAGTTCTCTTCCAGTGCCAGAGTTTTCGAGATGTGTGTCTGCTTGGATCATTGATTTGGCCCTCTGAAGGATGCGCGATTTGTGTCTGTCTCGCCGGTTTCGATGTCTCTGACCGAGATTGTGATTTGGCGCTGCGAGGCGCCAACAGGAGCTGTCACGAGGACGCGGTATCTGTCTACACCAAAGGCTTCGACCGGCAGCTCAAGCGGGGCGTCGCCCTCATGCTCCAGTCCGATGACGGCAAAACCAAGGCCTTCAATCCCTGAAATTGAGACTTCCATCGTGCGCGGTTCCGAAAGCTTGTTCACCAGCTTCAGCGTATAGCCGTTCTGGACCTCGCCATTGGACAGCTGCACATATGGCGGCGAGCGGTCTTTCAACACGTTCGCTTCAATCGTCGCTTTCGTTGCAAGTCCCCAAACCATGAGAAGTCCGATCCCAGCGATCAAGATCGTGTACAGGACTGTCCGCGTCCGCAGGACCCGGTATTTTGGCGGCGTTTGGTGATTGGCGCGCGCCGCGACGGCGACGTCTGTATCGTACGCGATCAGCCCGGTTGGGCGGCCGATTTTGGTCATCATCTCGTCGCAGGCATCGATGCAAAGCGCGCAGTGAATGCACTCAAGCTGCGGGCCTTTGCGGATATCGATCCCAACCGGGCAAACCTGAACGCATTGATCGCAATCGATACAGTCGCCGCGCTCGTCCCAGCTTTGAGACTTGCGCTTCGGGCCGCGCGGCTCGCCGCGATCATAGCGATAGGTCACGTTCAGCGCATGCTCGTCGGTCAGCGCGCCCTGAATACGCGGCCAAGGGCACATATAGGTGCAGACCTGCTCCCGCATCCACCCCGCCAGGAAATAGGTGGTGAGAGTCAGGATCGCGGCAAACCAATACGCCGAGAGGGGCGCCTCGCCGGTGAACCATCCTTGCGCTACGGTCGGCGCATCATGCCAGTACAGAATGAAGGCGCCGCCGGTCCAAAACGCGATGACCAGCCAGATCGTGTGCTTGCCGAGTTTGCGCCAAGCTTTGTTCAAGCCCCATGGCGCTTTATCGAGCCGCATGCGCGCCGCCCGGTCGCCTTCAAACGCGCGCTCCACCCAGATGTACAGATCCGTCCAAACCGTTTGCGGACAGGTATACCCGCACCAAACCCGCCCCAAGAGTGAGGTCACAAGGAACAGTCCCAAGGAGGCAAGGATCAAGAGTCCGGCTAAGAAGTGGATGTCTTGCGGCCAAATCTCGATGAAGAAGAAGTAGAATTTCTCACTCGCAAAATCTGCCAGTACAGCCTGATCAGGAATGCCTTCACCGCGGTCCCAACGCAGCCATGGGAGCGCATAATAGATCCCCAATGTCACGGCCATGACCGCCCATTTTACGGTTCTGAATTTGCCGTGCGCCAGCTTCGGATAGATTTGCTGGCGCTTGGCGTACAGGTCTTGCGGCGGCGGCGGCGGCGGGGTGGGACCGCCTTGTCCCGCAGAGGGATGAATGTTGAGCGTCGTTTGTCCCATGGCGCGTCGGCCTATTCGCCCCCGCCTAGAGTGTGGACATAGACCGCCAGGGCTTTGATGGACGCGTCATCCAGACGATCCTGCCAAGCGGGCATGTGCGAGTTCCGGGCATTATAGATCGTGTTGTAGATCGCATCCTCAGTGCTGCCATACAGCCATTCCTGGTCGGTCAGGTTCGGCGCGCCTTGCGAGCGGTCGCCCTGCGCATCAGTGCCGTGACAGGTCGCGCATTGCTGCTGGTAAAGCTCAGTCACGCCATCCGCCAAACCGGCATCAAAGTCCTGTCCAGACACCCGCAAAACATAGTGGGTGAGACCGTCGATCTGTTCGCTGGAGAGCAAACCGTCCC
>JBCBGJ010000145.1:0-6347 GCA_038526925.1 Pseudomonadota bacterium | reverse complement strand
CGCGATTATGGTCCGTTCAATTGGCTGACCCACAATATCGGTAATCTGCACGTCATTCATCACATCTTTCCGACTATCCCGCACTACCGCCTGCAAGAAGCGACAGATGCGATCAAACCCATCTTAGGCGACCACTATCTCATGTCGAAGCGTTTCGTCATCTCGGACTTCATCAGCAGCCAGCTACGATGCCATTATGTGGTCCCGGCAGATGGCTATGAAAAATATGAGAGCGCCTATGCGTTCGTTAAACCGCAAGCATAAGCTTCAATCTTAGAGGGAATGGTACAGCCTCTTGGTTTCGAACCAAGGACCTCCGGCTCCACAAACCGGCGCTCTAACCAACTGAGCTAAGGCTGCACTAGAGCCCCACATACGCCGGAGCGCGCGCGCATTCAAGATTGAATTACGCCGAATGACTGCAATCTGTTTTCTATTCCGCAGCTACCGGCACGAGCCCAGCGACTTGGTCGACAGTTTCATGCGCACGGCGGAAGATCAGAGCGCCGTCTTCCAGCTTTCCATGACGCATCAAAAAGATATCGCGCGCATAGTTTTGCGTGATGATCCAAGGCGCTTCTTTCCCCTGCTGAGGAAACCGCTCCATTGCGCGCTGCACATATCCGGATGAGAAATCGAGAAAATCAGAGTCTGGTTCGACTCCATCAGCGACCGGGCGGGCCTCGACATAGTTCTCTTTGTCCAAATGATTGATCACTTTACACATATATTCGCTGGTGAGGTCAGCGCGCAGCGTCCAACTCGCATTCGTGTACCCGAATACGGCGCTCAGATTCGGAATGTTCGAGACCATCGCACCGCGATAATTCAGCAGATCGTGGACATTTTGTTTGCGCCCATCGACCGTAATCTCTGTTCCGCCAATGAATTGAAGATCCAAGCCTGTCGCCGTCACGATCAGATCGGCTTCTAACTCTTCGCCCGATTTGAGCTTGATGCCTTTCTCGGTGAAGCGATCAATATGATCCGTCACGACCGAGGCTTTTTCCTCTTTCAGCGCCACGAACAAGTCGCTGTCGGGAACCAAGCAAAGCCGTTGATCCCAGGGATTGTATTCAGGTGTGAAGTGCTTCTCGACATAGTCTGCGTCGAGCTCAGCCTTAGTCATTTCGAGGAGCTTTTCCTTCACCTTGTCCGGTTTGGTGCGGGTACGATTGTAGAAGAAAAGCTGGAACAGGACGTTGCGCCAGCGCGTGATACCATAAGCCATCATGCCCGGCAGAACCTTGCGCAAGCCGTTCGCAAACTTGTCTTCAGAGGGGCGAGAAACGACGTAAGTCGGCGAGCGCTGTAGCATCGTAACGTGCTCGGCTTTGTCGGTCATCGCCGGCACCAACGTCATAGCCGTTGCGCCTGACCCAATCACCACGACTTTCTTGCCCGAATAGTCATACTCCTCGGGCCAATGCTGCGGGTGGATGATGTCGCCAGCGAAGTCGTCGCGGCCTTCGAACTCGGGCGTATAACCTTTGTCATAGCGGTAATAGCCCGCACACATATGCAGCCAGTTGCAGGTCAACTTTTGTTTGTTGCGCTTGCCCTCAATTTTGACCTCAACGGTCCATTGTGCAGCGTCGCTATCCCAAGATGCGCTAACCACTTTATGACCATATCTGATGTTCGGGTTGATCCCATATTCGTCCGCTGTTTCGTTAATATACTCGCGGATTGCAGGACCATCTGCGATCGCCTTCTGGGCTTTCCAGGGTTTGAAGTTGAACCCGAGCGTATGCATGTCGCTATCGCTTCGGATGCCTGGATAACGGAACAGATCCCACGTGCCCCCCATTGCCTCTCGCATTTCGAGGATCTGATAGGATTTTCCGGGGCATTTTTTGAGCAAATGCACAGCGGCGCCAATACCCGAAAGGCCGGCGCCCACGATCAAAACGTCATAATGGGTCTTATTCATGACGCCAGTGTCACTTTTTTTGGTGGGTCTGTCCAGACTTATCCAAGCGGCAGCACCAATTACACCAAGACACTATTCACCCGATAAGTGGCGCGGAACTCAAATCATCCAGCATCGCCGAGTACGCGAATTTCAACGGTCGAGGATCGCCCAACCGGGTCTACCGCTGAGACTTTGTAGAAGCCTGCACGCGCTGGGCGCCAACTTGGCAGGCCGCCATCGTCAGCGGCGATCGGTTCGCCATCAACATACCATTGCAGAGCCCCTTCCCCGCGTCCGGCAAACACGAAGGGCCGCGCAGCCTGACCGTCGACAGCACCTGCCCAGAGCTCGGCATTGCGAGGCGGGAACAAGATTTCAGGTGGCCGCGCTTTGCCATCAAACGTTGCGAGCGCGCCTTGCGCTTTCGGTTTCCGCTCACTCATCAGACGGGTCGCGGAAGACCCAGTCTCGCCCAAATGGTGGTTAGCTCTGTCGGCGACTTCGAACAACAGAGGCAGAGCGGCTTTACGCCCAGTTTCGCCCGGGCGCGGCGCGCCGTCTGCGCGTCCAACCCAAACGACAATAGCATAATCGCCGACGACCCCGGCAGCCCAAGCATCTCGGTAGCCATAGGACGTGCCGGTCTTGAAGGCGACTTCAGGCGCATTTGCCGTCAAACGGCCTGGCATGCGTCCCTCAGGTGCCGGTGAGTCTTTCAGGATATTGATAATTTCTTCGGCGCTATAAGCGCTCATGAACCTGTAACCGGGGCTAGGATCCCCCAAATTCGCTTCATCCCAAATCAATGGCTTTGCTTGCCCACCATCACCGAGCGCAGCGTACAGAACCGCAAGCTCTTGCGCCGTAAGCCCAGCGCCGCCGAGCGCCAATGCTAATCCCGGCTCCTTTCGCGCGGCCCCACTTATCCGAGGGTATGCGCCGGCAAGTGTAAGCGCCGCCGCAAACCGGGCGGGTCCAATCCGATCGAGCGTGAGCACAGCCGGAACGTTCAGAGAGTGCTGAAGCGCTTCAGAGATGCGAACATCGCCGCGAAACAAGCGATCAAAATTCTCCGGTTGATAGGCTGCGAAACGCTTCGGCAGATCAGCAATCCGTGTTGAAGGTGCCGCCGCGCCATCATCAAACGCGAGCGCATAGATAAACGGTTTCAGTGTAGATCCCGGAGACCGTGGTTGCGCCGTTAAATCCAACCATCCGCCTGGACGTTTACGATCAGCTGACCCAACCGCGGCGCGGACGGCACGCGTCGGAATATCAACGACGAGAATTGAAGTCTGCGTCTCAGAGTTCAGCTCCGCGACATAACGCTTGGCGAGATGCTCAAGCTCCCCTTGCAGCCCCGCATCAATTGTCGAGCGTACATCGCGGCTGCGGTCGCCGGCGGCGTTTCCTGTGGCATGCCAAGCGCGCGCTGGGAATGCATATTGCCGGCCTGGAATAAAGGCCGTTCTTGCCTCGTCTGCGCGGTGCTCCGGAAAGTATCCGAGCCTCTCGAGTTTGGCGACAATCGTGTCCCGACCCTTGCGGGCGCCTTCCGGACGTAGATCTGGACGCCGCACTTCAGGGGATTGAGGAAGCGCAATCAGCAGCGCGATTTGGTCGTCTGATAGACGGTCTGGAGCGCGACCAAAATAGCGCCAGCTTGCGGCGCGAATGCCTTCCAGGTTCCCGCCATAAGGCGTCATTGTCAGGTAAAGCTCGAGGATCTCGCGCTTGGATAACCGCCATTCGATTTGATGCGCGCGAACAATTTCGATCAGTTTCGCGCCGATCGTTCTGTTTGGCCGCGGCTCGAGCAATCGCGCCGTCTGCATCGTGATCGTGGATCCACCTGATACCACACGCCCAGCGCTCGCCGAGCTTGTGACCGCTCGGATCATACCGACCCAATCGGTCCCGCCATGTGACCAGAAGCGTTTGTCCTCGACCTCCAACAATGCCTCGACGAAAATTGGATCGATCTCATCTAAGTTCGCGGCGAATCGCCATGTCCCATTCGCCAGCGGTATAGCGCGCAGCGGCCGGTCATCGCGGTCAGATATCATCACCGACACCACTCGACCTCGTTCAATCGGCGGTGGGAAGAGCTTATCGAGGACGAAGATGACAGCCAGAGACGCCAGGATGGCGACCGCTGACCGTTTCAGCCAAATCATCTGCTACCGCCTGGGCCAGAGACCTGCGGCGCAATCGTAATCTCGCTGGCCGCGGACCGAGCGAACACGTCTGGGCGGTACATGTCTTCGACCACAACACCAGGCATGGTGAACGAGCCTGGGGTCACCGCGCGGACGACGTAGGCCAATGTGCGCGCGTCGCTGACAACATCGACAGCCGCGACGAAGCGATCATCGCGCGCTTCGGCCGTCTCCGCTTGGTCAATTGTTCCAACCCAGGCAAAGGCACCGTCTGTCCCAAACTCACGCGCGCCATCTGCAGGGCGTAGCACGGTCTCGATCTCAAAGCCCGCTGGCAGCAAGTCAGCCAGGATAACGGGATTGTTCCGACGCTCGCGTGGCGAGATCGTCAAAGCAACCACCAACTGATCTCCTTGAGTGATATCATCCAAGTTTACCCGCGCTCCTTGCAGTGTGCGAATACGCTTCGACACCGAGAGGTTCTCGCTCGCAGGGCTTGGTGCACTTGCCGGTGAACCTGTCACCATGACCGTGCGAAACACCGGCGTAGAGCCTCGGCGAAGACGGAAGCTTACACCGCGATCAACCTGCTCGGGTGTCACGAAGTAGCGACGGTCATTGTTGCTGTTCCGCCCCAGGCCATCGACATCGAGACGAAGACCATCTTCTTGTGATAGACCGCTCACGGCCAACAGCATGAAAGCTTTCTCTTGTGTGGTCAGGCTTTCGGGCTCGGGTGTGTCCTCGCCAATCTGTTCCGCCAATCGCGCAACGTGATCATTAAACCCGGTTTCGGCGGCCAGCGCCAAAACGCCAGCGAGGTCACGCAACGAGGTCTGATAATAATCGCCATTATTGTTGTAACCGAGCGCTTCCTCAGCGGCGTTGAATGCGCTGAACGCACGCGATCTGTCGCCCATGTAGGATAGCGCAGCCGCAAGATGAGCCTTCGCCAAGGGTGAACGGATATCGCCTAGTTCGCGATCGTGCAGATAGCGCAAGCGCGAGATATCGGCTTTGCCCGCCCGCGCCAGGACATAGAGCGCATAGGGGGCGGCACGCTGCATCAGCTTTTTCTCTGTGTCATCGTGCCAGCGGCTTTCATAGACATCTGTCTGATAGCCATAGACCCGCCACGCATCGCCCTGGGCAATTGTCCGCAGAGACTGGTATGCGCGGTCCAATGATGCTTGTGGAACCTCATATCCCTGCTCTTTTGCACGATAGAGGAAATCCGCTGTATAAGCGCCGAGCCATGGCGAAGCATAGCCGTCGCCCGCGCGCCAGAGCCCGAAGGCGCCATTATCGCTTTGACGGTTCAGCACCCGTGAAATGGCAACCTGCACCCGATCGCGTGCGACCGGCTGGTTATTGTCGCGTGCCCCCTCTTCCACCAATTGCTCCGCATAGATCAGCGGCAAAGCACGGCTAATGGTTTGCTCTGTGCACCCATAAGGATAACGCGCCAGCGAATTGTACAGCGCATTGGGATCAACCGGGAGCCCAGAGAAACTGACCGTCATGCGCGCGGTCCCAGGAACAAATCCTTCGAACAGACTCATATCCGGCGCGAAAGTTTGGTCTTCTTCCATCAGAGCACGGCTAACATTGGTCACCGGTAAGAACGGAGAACGCGTTTCGATCTGGTACGAGCGCGCGACACTATAGTTTTCCGGCCCAGTGACGTTCAAAGACAAGTTGGAGATGCCAGAGCCATCCGCTGCAAAGCGCACACTCGAATCTGACCGGGTTCCAGTTGGGATGGTCTGCGCGAATTCACCGGCAGTGATGGCAATCGGCTGAGACGCTGCCAAAGTCGCATCAAACTCGCCGCTCGCCAACTCGACATTATCGATACTGACGGTCGCCACGGCTTCATCCCCAGGCGCCATGAAGCGCGGGAGGATGAGATCGACTGGCGCTTCGCGGCGAACCGTCAGCGCCTGATCCGCCGCGCCGAGTCCCGTTTGAGACCAGGCAACCGCCATCAAACGCAGCTCGCCATTAAATTCAGGGATCTCGAACTCGATTTCTGCTTCGCCGCCGCGGCCAATTTCGACCACGCCGCTAAACAGGGCAACGGTCTGTGTAGGAACAACAGAGAGACCTTCGCCGCCCAATTGATCGCCGCCGGTACGAACTTCCGCCGGCAAGCCTAGGTTTGGTTCTTCGGCAAGAAGGCCATGGGTCTGTCACTTTACGATGACTATGGTCGCTTGCTTGATCCAAACCTAGGCTTGCCGGCGGAAGTTCGTACCGGCGGCGATCAATTG
>JBCBGJ010000144.1:0-6434 GCA_038526925.1 Pseudomonadota bacterium | reverse complement strand
GAGCCTCCGTTCGCGCCGCCGAGCGTATCAACCAACATGCCCTGCGCTTCTTGAACGGCCTGCATGAGATTGGTCGCCATTGCTTGCAATGACTCAGAATCTACCTCTGAAAAGGCATTTGGGAGCGTACTCGCCCCAAAATTATCAAAGTTTCTACCTTTGGTCATGAGACCGACTCTCGCCATTCTGTGCGAACCTATATAAGACTAAACAGCTTTGGGAATTATGAGTCCAGCGAGGTAAATGGTTTATGCGCATTGGGATTTTCGTAACGTTTGCCTTTTTGGTGGGCTGCACAAGCTCAATCGAGAAGGTGCAATCGCTGCGGTCGCAAGCTCCCGATTGGTATGAGGCGCGTAAAGTCGAGTTTCGCGGTGAGGGCTATCCAAGTCTGACAGAGATTCCTGAGCCGTCTCGAATTAAGCGGACGCGACTTCGACTGCGACTGTCAGAGGCGGACACCCTGGCGGCGCTAGATATGTTCTATTCAGATCCGCGCGCGGAACCGGCGACAGAAACGCCCGAAGAAATTCGGGCCTGGGCGCTGGAGGTCAAGCGAGCGGTGGAGGGGCAGCTTCCTGCCCCCGATTTTCTGACCGACGAAGAGGTTGAGACTATCAAGGCACGGTTCGATGTGCCGCGCGCTCGCCTCTAATATTTGAAGATTTTAGTTTACGGAGATCCGCACCATGAGCGGAGAGTTTCACAAAATTAGGCGCTTGCCGCCTTACGTGTTTGAGCAAGTCAATCGTCGCAAAGCTGAACTAAGGGCTGAGGGCGCTGATATCATCGATCTTGGCATGGGCAATCCCGACATGCCGGCGCCGCCGCATGTGATCGCCAAACTGGCAGAGACAGCCGCCAAACCAAATGTTCACGGGTATTCTGCGTCTCGCGGTATTCCTGGTCTGCGCCGGGCTCTGGTCGATTATTATGATCGCCGCTTTGACGTGAAACTGGACAAGAACCGTGAGGTGGTTGTTACGCTTGGCTCTAAAGAGGGCTTTGCAAATCTAGCGCAGGCAATCACGGCGCCGGGGGATGTCATTTTGGCGCCCGATCCGTCTTACCCACTGCACCATTTCGGGTTCATCATGGCAGGTGCCTCGATCCGCGCGATCCCGGCTCCTACGCCTGAAGCTTACCTGTCCGGTATCAGCAAAGCCATCCGATATTCGGTGCCGCCGCCGACGGCGATGGTGCTGTGCTATCCGTCAAATCCAACGGCCGATGTTTGTGATCTGGAGTTCTACAAAGACGCCGTGGCGCTCGCCAAGAAGCATGATCTCTATATCCTCTCAGACCTCGCCTATAATGAGATCTATTTCGAAGAGCCGACGCCGTCTATCTTGCAAGTGAACGGCGCCAAGGACATCGCGGTAGAAACGACGACCATGTCGAAGACTTACTCCATGGCGGGCTGGCGCATCGGCTTTGCAGCGGGCAATGAGCGCCTAATCGGCGCGCTCGCGCGGGTGAAGTCTTACCTCGATTATGGCGCGTTTACGCCGATCCAAGTTGCAGCCTGCGCCGCGCTCGATGGCCCACAGGACTGCGTGGATGAATTCCGCGCGACCTATAAATCTCGCCGTGATGTTCTGATCGAAAGTTTTGGCCGTGCCGGCTGGGACGTACCGACGCCGGAAGCGTCCATGTTCGCCTGGGCGAAGATCCCACCTCAATGCGGGGATATGCGCAGTTTGGAATTCGCGCTGAAGCTGATGAATGAGGCCGAGGTGGCTGTCGCCCCTGGAGCTGGTTTTGGCGAGCATGGTGACCGACATGTGCGCATCGCGCTGGTAGAAAACGAGCAGCGCATTCGCCAGGCAGCGCGAAACATCAAACGGTTCCTTGCCAAAGTCGAAGAGGGGGGGCAAAGCGAGCCCCTGCAAAGGACAGGATCTTGAAAACAGTCAAATTAGGAATCGCTGGGCTCGGCCATGTTGGCTGCGGCCTGATCGAATTGGTTGAACGCCAAGCCGACCTTCGCCTGCCCGGAAAGGTCGAGATTGTCGGCGTATCCGCACGCAGTAAGAATCGTAATCGACCTGTCGATATCTCTGGTTATCGCTGGTTCGATGATGCCGCGACACTGGCTGAAGATCCCGAAGTTGATATCTTCGTCGAATTGGTTGGCGGGTCGGATGGCCCGGCGAAAATCGCAGTAGAGGCCGCTCTTAATGCCGGGAAGCATGTCGTCACGGCCAATAAGGCTTTGATTGCTATGCATGGCCAGTCCTTGGAAACGCTCGCGCAGGAAAAAGATGTCGATCTGATGTTTGAAGCCGCTGTCGCTGGCGGTGTTCCGATCGTGCGGGTGCTGCGGGATTCTTTGACTGGGGTCGCTATCCAGCGCGTCTCAGGAATCTTGAACGGGACGTGTAATTATCTCACGACACAAATGCTCGAGACCGGCCGGTCTTATGATGAGGTCCTCGAAGAGGCGCAGCGGCTTGGGTATGCAGAGGCTGATCCGACGCTTGATGTGTCAGGAATGGACGCTGCGCACAAAGCGGCCATCCTCGCATCAATTGCCTTCACAGCAGATCTCGATTTCTCAAAAGTCTCCGTCAAAGGTGTCGATACAGTCGAGCTGATTGACTTGGTCTTGGCGGACCGTTTGGGGCTTAGGATCAAACTGATCACCGAAGGCTTACTCACGGCGGATGGAGTTGTTTGCCGGGTTGCGCCGTTGGCGTTGCCGATCGATCATCCTCTGGCGCGTGTTGATGGCGCGTTGAATACAGTCCGTGTCGAAGGCGACCCACTTGGTGCCGTCACCCTGACAGGGCCGGGCGCAGGGCCCGGGCCGACGGCGAGTGCTGTTATGGGCGACATTTCCAAACTGTTCACACCGACGGCGCGCAGTCCATTTGGCCGGGCGCCCCATCATGGGACAAGCAGCTTTGTAGAAGCGAAAACGGCGGAACGATCCGCCTTCTTTTTCCGTGTTAAACTCGCCGATCGACCAGGCGCACTGGCCAGTCTAACCGAAGCTTTGGCAGCGCATGACGTCTCCGTGGACAAATTATTGCAAGAGTCAGCTGATGACAGCGATGTCTCGCCCGTTGCCATCCTGACACACATGTGTTCTCGCGGAGACATAGAAGGTGCGAGCGCGCGGGTCTCAGATCTAGAAGCGAGCGTCGGGGCGCCGCAAGTCATCGCGATTGACGCGGTGACCTAAAGTAACAAACCGGGTCAGGAGTGACTTTGGGGGAGAAAAAAATGAGCGAGAGCATTCTCATTCCGCATCTGGCGGACGCCATGGTGCGAGTAACTGAAAAAGCAGCGATTGCTGCAGAGGCCCTAGCGGGTCGCGGCGATGAGAAGGCAGCTGATGCCGCCGCCGTTGACGCGATGCGGACGGCCTTCAACGCAGTCGACTTTCAAGGCCGCGTCGTAATCGGGGAAGGCGAACGGGACGAAGCGCCGATGCTCTATATTGGCGAAGAAGTTGGTACCGGGACCGGCCCTGCCATCGACATTGCGCTTGATCCGCTAGAGGGCACCACGCTCACCGCGAAAGCGATGTCAAACGCGCTCGCCGTTCTGGCCATTGCGCCGCGCGGCGGACTGCTCTTTGCGCCGGATACTTACATGGACAAGATTGCTATTGGGCCTGGCTACAAAGACGGCGTCATCGACCTCGATGCGAGCCCAGCAGAAAACATTGCCGCCATGGCGAAAGAGAAGGGCGTTGCGGTTTCTGAAATGACGGCTTGCGTCCTAGATCGCCCGCGCCACGCCGACATCATTGATAGTCTTCGCGGCGCTGGTGCACGCGTACACCTCATCTCAGACGGCGACGTTGCTGGCGTCATCAACACGACCAACCCGACCACCGGGATCGATCTCTATGTTGGATCGGGCGGCGCTCCAGAAGGCGTGCTTGCTGCTGCGGCGCTGAAATGTGTTGGCGGTCAAATGCAAGGCCGTTTGGTCTTCCGAAATGATGACGAACGCCGCCGCGCGGACCGCACGGGCATAACCGACTATGACAAGAAGTATGACCTGCACGAACTCGCTTCTGGCGAGACAGTCTTCTGCGCCACGGGCGTGACCAAAGGCGGCCTTGTTGACGGTGTAGTCCGCCATAACGGTCACATCCAGACGGACACGCTTGTAATGAGCAGCGCCGACGGAATGGTCCGCAAGATCAAGAGCTGGCACCGCGCCTAGTGAAACGCTTTGTCTTTGTGATTTCGGCTGCCATGCTCGCAGCTGCGTGCACGAGCAGTGAGTATTCGCAGGACATCACAGATACTTTTGTCGAGGGTGACCGGCTCTACATATCCGGGACGCTCAATGCGCTCACCTATGATGAAATTGAGCAGCAAATCGCGGCCCATCCGGAGCTGAAAACGGTGGTGTTAGAAGACATTGACGGCTCGATTGATGATGACGTGAACCTCGAAACGGGCCTGTTAATTCATGAAGCAGGCTTGGACACATTTGTACCGGCAGATGGTCAGATCGAGTCGGGCGCCGTGGACTTGTTTTGCGCAGGGCGAAATCGGATTGCTGAGCGCGGCGCAAAGATCGGCGTTCATTCTTGGGCCGCAGAGGATGGCCTCGAAGGCGGAGACCTGCCCGAAGATGACCCAGAGCATCAGCCCTACATCGCTTACTTTGAAACCATAGCCTGCCCGGTTTCGTTCTATTGGTACACGCTCGAGGCGGCTCCAGCGGATGGCATGCATTATATGAGCGAAGACGAATTGCTCACGCATTCCGTGGCGACAGAAATCCGCTAGCTGGCCTATCGCCGTTCCTGATCTTCGCGAGTCATGTTTAAAGCGCGTATGACAGATTCTGGATTTGGCTCGGCGAACTCTTTTGGTGGCAGGTATTGGACGCTGCGGGATGCAGACGAAACCGCCGTGCGAGCCCTAACGCCGCATCTGGACGGAAATGATTTACTCGCCCGCTTGCTTGCGCCACGGGGTCTAGAGGCGGCGGGCGTTGAGACCTTTTTGAATCCAACCCTGCGGGCCCTGTTTCCAGACCCCGCAAGCTTTCAGGACATGATGAAAGCGGCGGAACTCACCCTGGATGCAATCGTGGACGGGAAGTCCGTCACTGTCTTCGCTGACTATGATGTCGATGGCGGCACTAGCTCGGCCATTCTCGCGCGCTATTTCCGGGCTTGGGGACAAGAGATCGGTCTTTACGTCCCGGACCGCCTCACCGAAGGGTATGGGCCGAGCCCAGAAGCGTTTCGCCACCTCAAAGATCAAGGCGCAGACTTGGTGATTACCGTGGATTGCGGCGCAGCCGCCACAGATGCCCTTGCCGAAGCCGTGAAGATCGATCTCCCCGTCATCGTGATCGACCATCATCTCATGGGCAAAACCCCGCCGGAATGTGCCGCCTTGGTCAATCCAAACCGCGCCGATGATACGAGCGGGCAGGGTCACCTCGCGGCTGCGGGTGTCGTTTATGTGTTTGCCGCTGCGCTGAACAAACTGGCAAGGGAACGTGGTATCGCTCCAGAGGCCGGGTTGCCGGATATCTTGCATTGGCTCGACCTCTGCGCGCTCGGCACCCTTTGCGATATGTCGCCTTTGAAAGACGCCAATCGAGCCTTCGTGAAACAGGGTCTGAAAATCCTCGAGCGCGGCCAAAACCCAGGCCTGCGCGCGCTTGCAGATATTGCTGGGATCGGAAAAATTGAGAGCGTCTATCACGCCACCTTTGTGCTCGGGCCAAGGCTAAATGCCGGGGGGCGGGTTGGTGATCCGTGGCTGGCTGCGAAACTGCTCGCGACCGATGATCGTGCGGAGGCGATCGCTTTGGCTGAGCGCCTCCATGCCCATAATGATGAGCGTAAAGCCGTCGAAAGCGCGATCCTTGAGCAAGCGACTGCTGAAGCGCAGAAACAGATCGAAGCGAATCCAGATGTCGGCATTCTGATCGCCGCCGGAGAGGGCTGGCACCCTGGCGTTATTGGGATCGTTGCCGGACGCTTGAAAGACCGTTTTCATTTGCCAAGCATCGTCATCGGTTGGGGGCGGGGACTCGGCCCGGTCGCGAAAGGATCAGCCCGCTCCGTGCACGGAGTAAACATTGGAGACGCGATCTCTGCGGCTGCAAAAGCTGGCGTTGTCATCTCTGGCGGCGGCCACGCCATGGCCGGAGGCTTAAGTCTGGAGCCTGATCAATTGCCAGCGCTGCAACGCTGGATGCAAGAGCATATGGCAGAGTTCAAAACCGAGCGCGCCGCCGCAAAGGAATTGGTCGTTGATGCCGTCTTGTCTCTAACTCAAGTAACCACGGAGACCTACGACACAATCCAGACCATCGGTCCGTTCGGGCAGGGCGCGCCGGAGCCTATTTTCGGGCTCGCTGACGTCGAGATTACGCACACGAGACCGATTGGCGAGAACCACTTAAAGCTAACGATCGAAAATGCAGGCGCGCGGGTCGACGCG
>JBCBGJ010000143.1:0-6447 GCA_038526925.1 Pseudomonadota bacterium | reverse complement strand
AACGGCACGCGGCGCTATGGCATTCCGGAAGAGGTCGCGCATATCACGCTATCCTGCTGCCTGCCCGCAGCGTCTTATCTGAATGGGGTCGCGATCCCAGTGGATGGCGGTCTGACGATTAAGAACGCTTAAGTCGGTAACTGCTGGTTCTGTTCCAGCACTTCGCCCGCGAGATAAAGCGAGCCACCGATCAGAATGCGATCTGGTTTTTCGGCAGCCGCAGCTTTCATCGCCTCGGCAAGCGAGCCATGAGCAGTGGCGCTTGGCAAGAAAGCGCGCGCGGTGTCTGCGAGCTCACCCGGTTCGGCACCTGCATGGCCTGGCGCGTTTGGCATTGTATGGACGGCATCGATCACGCCCTTATAGGCGTGGAAAAAGCCGCCATGGTCTTTGCTCGCGATCATTGCGGTGACCATCACCGTTCGACCGCCCATTTCCCGAAGCAGTTCCGCGATTGCGGTCGCCGCATGCGGATTATGTCCGCCGTCCAGCCAAACCTCAGCCTCGCCCGCCATCGCTGTGACCGGTCCACTCGCAAGTTTTTGCATACGCGCGGGCCAGATCGCGGATTGCGCGCCGTCCCAAATCGCACTGTCGGGAATTGCTGGCTGTTTCAGGGTCCGCATCGCGAGCCCGGCCAAAGCCGCATTGTAGCGCTGGTGCGTGCCGGGCAGGGCGACATGTTCCGGCACCTTTTCGATATCTTCCATGCGAAGCATTGTGAGCGGGGCCTCAAGCTCTGCGGCGCGCGCGCGGATCACATCGCCGCAAACTCGTGCCTGAATAGCAGAGACCGCTGGCAGACCCGGCTTGATGATTCCCGCTTTCTCACCCGCAATCTTGGCGAGGTCAGACCCCAAGAACTGCTTATGATCAAAGTCGACGGGCGTGATCACGCTGAGCGCCGGGCGCTCGATGACATTGGTCGCATCAAACCGGCCGCCTAAGCCGACCTCCAGGATCAGTAAATCGGCAGGGACCTCACTGAACGCCAGCAAAGCCGTCGCGGTTGTTGCTTCAAAGCGGGTGATTTGCCGCCCTTCCAAGGCCGCATACACCCGGTCGAGCCAGGAAATCAGAGCTTCATCAGTGACAAGCTCACCGGCCAACCGGACGCGCTCATTAAAACGCACCAGGTGAGGAGATGTATAGACATGAACCTTCAGGCCCGCCTGTTCGGCCATCGCGCGCAGATAGGCGCAGGTGGATCCTTTGCCATTGGTGCCGGCAACATGAATGGTCGGCGGCAGCTTATCTTGCGGCCGTCCGAGCGCTTCTAAAAGATCTTTAATACGACCAAGCGACAGCTCTATCGTTTTTGGAAACAGGCCCTCAAATTGGTCTAGGGCCGCATCAAGGGCGGCGGACACTGGACTTAAGCCTTATCAGTTCTAGGCACAGGCGCATCAGCCGACGGTGCCTCAACCGGCAAAGTCGAGACGTCCTTATCCGCCGCGCCGCGGCTCGGCATCAAGTGGCCGAGGACGCGAGACATGGTCGCTTTCAACTCGCAGCGATCAACAACGATATCGACCGCGCCTTTTTCGCGTAGGAATTCAGAGCGCTGGAACCCTTCAGGCAATTTCTCGCGGATTGTCTGTTCGATCACGCGTGGGCCGGAGAAGGCGATCATCGCGCCAGGTTCAGCCATGTGAACATCGCCGAGCATCGCGTATGAGGCGGATACACCGCCGGATGTCGGGTCACACAGGACAACAATGTAGGGCAGACCGGCTTCTTTGACTTCTTGAACGGCCAGCGTTGAGCGCGGCATCTGCATCAAAGAGAGCGTGCCCTCTTGCATGCGCGCGCCGCCAGAGGCCGAGCAGACTATAAAAGCGGCTTTGCGGGCGACGGCCATTTGGGCCGCAGCGATAAAGGCTTCACCCGCCGCCATGCCAAGGGAACCGCCCATGAAGGCGAAGTCCTGGACCAGGATCACAGTTGGAATGCCGTCAACTTTACCGAAGGCTGCAGCCATACAATCATCTTGCGAGATCGGGGCTACGGCGCCGGAATCAGGGGCTTCTTCCTTGTCGCGTTTCGCAATCTTGCTTTTCGCGCCTTTGATCCTGGACGGATAGGTTTTGTCGTCTTTGAACTTTAGAGGATCAGCTGGCACCGGTGGGAGCGGGATCGGCTCCCAGCGCTCATTGTCGAAAAATAGACGGAAACGGCGGCGCGGCGAAATCCGCAAATGCGCGCCAGCGGGCGTCACATACCAACTTTCTTCCAAGTCGGACCGATAGACGAGTTCACCGGAAATTGGGCACTTCACCCATAGATTGTCCGGCGTGTCTTTCTTATTGCCCGACAACAGCCCTTTCAGGCCCGGAGTCCGGAAATTGGTCAGCCAGTTCATTTCGTCACCATCCCTTTGCCCGATCTAGGACTTTGCTAGGTTGGCACTCCACCCTTTAGCGCCGTACTCAACTCTAGGGCCAACTCGCCCATCTTCTCTGCGGTAATTTGTGGCGTTTTGGACACAGTTGCAAGTCTTGCTCGCTCGACAAATGCAGATCCAACCACAACACCGTCGGCGATTTTGGCCATTGCGGCCGCTTGTTCGCCCGTTTTGATGCCGAATCCAACGCACACTGGTAGACCAGATACACGCTGCGCCATTTCCACGCCGGCCCGGATATCTTCTGGATCGGCAGAGCCTGCACCGGTCACACCGGCCACCGCAACATAGTATAGGAACCCGCTCGCGCCCTCTGCGACTTTCGCCATACGGGCCTCATCCGTTGTTGGGGTCGCAAGCCGAATGACGGACAGCTCATGCTTTGCGTAAGCATTACGGATTGGCTGATCTTCTTCGGGCGGCAAATCGACCAGGATCGTCCCGTCTATCCCGGCCTCTGCGGCGGCGGCGGCAAAGTCTTCATAGCCAATTGTGTGCACGGGGTTCGCATACCCCATCAGGATGAGCGGCGTCTCTTGATCCTCTTCGCGGAAACGTTTCGCCAGGGCGAGCACATCATTCAGCGTGGTCTTGTTCGCCAGTGCACGGAGCGCCGCTTTTTGGATTGCTGGGCCGTCCGCCATAGGGTCTGTGAACGGCGCGCCGAGCTCGATCAGGTCCGCGCCATTGTCCCGCAGCGCACAAAGCGCCTGATAGGAGGATTCCAGATCCGGATCGCCCGCCATAAGATACGAAACTAAGGCGGCGCGCCCTTCGGCTTTAACCTTGTCAAAGCGCGTCACTATTCGGGAAGTTGGCATTATTCCGTGTCCGTATTCTCTAAAACCCAGGCCTCGTAAGGGGCATTCACCTGTGTACAGCCCAAGGCGACAATCGCTGGCACATCATAAGGATGATGCTCGGCGACAATGGCTTCAATCTTCGCAAAGTTTGCAGCGGGTGCTTTCAGCCAAAGGATGAACTCAAAGGCCTGCTCAACGACGCCTTTCCAGCGATAGGTCGACGCCATCGGGCCTTCAATATTCGCACAAGCGGCGGCACGTGACTCGACTGCTTCGTCAGCGATCGCGCGGGCCACACGCTGGCGCGGGCAAGTAATCCGGTAAAGGGTCAGCTCAGTCACATCGCCACTCCCAGGGCTTCGGCAACGGAGAAGACATCCTTATCGCCGCGCCCGCACATGTTCAGAATGAGCAGTCCGTCTTTATCGAGCGTCTCTATAACATCGCCGACGCGCGCCAAGGCATGGCTCGGCTCTAGGGCCGGAATGATGCCTTCCAGTCGTGTACAGAGCTGGAAGGCGTCCAGTGCTTCAGTATCGGTGCAGGTCAGATATTCCGCCCGGCCCGTATCCCGCAAGAAGCTGTGTTCTGGACCAATGCCCGGATAGTCGAGGCCCGCCGAGATCGAATGAGCGTCGATGATTTGGCCATCATCGGTTTGCAACAAATAGGTCTTGTTGCCGTGCAGAATACCGGGCGCGCCGCCATTCAAAGCCGCCGCGTGCTGGCCGGTTTCGATCCCGTGCCCCGACGCTTCGACCCCAATCATGCGAACCGCTTCGTCCTCAATGAAAGGATGGAACAGGCCGATCGCATTTGAGCCACCACCAATACACGCCATCACAGCATCCGGAAGACGCCCTTCGCGCTCCAGAATCTGAGCGCGCGCTTCTTTGCCGATGACGCTTTGGAAATCGCGGACGAGTTCTGGGTAGGGGTGCGGACCGGCGGCTGTGCCGATACAATAGAATGTGTTCTCAACATTCGTGACCCAGTCGCGGAGCGCTTCATTCATCGCATCCTTGAGGGTGCCTGTCCCAGAAGAGACCGGTACGATCTCAGCGCCGAGCAGTTTCATCCGAAACACATTGGGCTTCTGCCGCTCGACATCGGTTTCGCCCATAAAGACGACGCATTTCAGGCCGAACCGCGCACACACTGTCGCCGTTGCTACGCCGTGCTGACCGGCGCCTGTTTCTGCGATGATCCGTGTTTTTCCCATCCGCATCGCCAGCAGCACCTGGCCGAGGCAGTTATTGATTTTGTGCGCGCCGGTATGGTTTAGCTCGTCACGTTTCAGATAGATCTTCGCGCTGCCAAAATGCTCAGTCAGGCGTTCGGCGAAGTAAAGTGGGCTCGGGCGGCCAACATAGTGCGCCCAAAGGTCATCCATCTGCGCCGTGAACGCCGGATCTTTCTTTGCCGCGCGATACTCTTTCTCAAGATCGAGAATAAGCGGCATCAGCGTTTCAGCGACGTAGCGCCCGCCAAACTCACCAAACCGGCCATTTTCATCGGGCCATTGATCCCAAGTGTTTCTCAAATCCATGATTTTAGTCTCTAGGCAGATTTCGCAGCGTCTATGAACGCGCGGATTAAGTCCTCGTCCTTTATCCCTCGGGCTCGTTCGACGCCAGAGGAAACATCCACTGCGGTCGCACCTGTCGCACTTATGGCCTCTTCGACATTCTCGGGCGAAAGTCCGCCAGCAAGCAACCAAGGCACGCCAGGGTCAAAGCCGTCCAGCAAAGACCAGTTTATGCTGGTGCCATTGCCGCCCGGGTTTTCGGCATCTTCAGGCGGTTTTGCATCGACCAAAAAGCGGTCGACCCGCCATTGGTCCAAAGCCTCCAGATCATCTTCGTTCGCGATCCCGACGGCGCGCCACAGCTCGCAAATCCCCGTACAATCACGCCACCAACGCAGCACTTGATCCGGCGTTTCGTTGCCGTGCAGTTGGATCGCGTCTGGTTCAACCTCGTGCAGGACGTCATCAAACAGGTCCTCATCCGGGTCGACAAGTAGGATAACGGATTGCAGTCCGAGGTCTTGGGCGAACTCGGAGAGACCGCACACTTCGTCTAATCTATCCTCGCCTTCGCCAAGCAGATTGCGGGGACTTCTCGGAAAAAGGACAAAGCCAACCCAATCGGCGCCAGCCTCTGCTGCCGCGCGAATATGAGCCGTATCTGTTAGTCCGCAAATCTTTACCTGTGCCATGGCGCGTCTGGTGCTTGGGGTGTGCCTATGAGTCAAGCGATATTGGTATGAATTATCGAAGCGTTAACCCTCTTTCAAAGGGTTTGAGCCAGAACCAATGGGAGCGCTCACATACAAATGAGTGCCTTCAAAAAATTAGCTATTGCTCCCAGAGGCACAAATGATCGAGGCGTTGCTCGCTCCCATTGCGTTGGTATCTGCATTAGACTCCGGCGCCGTCCAATCCGTTCAGCTCCCGAACGCGGCAAAGCGCATGCTCTCTGCCGGCATTCGTTTAGAGGATCCAGGTCAACTCGAGGCTGTCATTGCGGCCGCAAAGCTGGCATTTCCAGACGCCCATTCTGAGATCGACGCGTACTTAGCGGACCTGCAAACCCCGACCGAGCCGCTTAAAGTCGAGGCCTTTGTGGTCAAAGGCACGCCGCCCGAGCCCCCTGAATACAGCTTTCTGGAGAATCTCGATGGCCGCGTCGATTTGAATGCAGCCTATACGGACGGGAACACAGATACGTCCAATCTGGGTGCGCTATTCAAAGTTAGCTTAAAGCGTAAAACGAACATTCACCGCGTGGAAGCTTATGCAAACGTTGGCCGCGCTAATGCGCAGCGCATTCAGGAAAACTGGGGCGCCTCCTACCAAATGGACACGCTCTGGACCGATGATGTGTTCGGCTATACCCGCGTATCCTTTGAGAGTGATCAATTCTCAGGTTTTGATTATCGCGCCTTCGCGGGTGCCGGTGCGGGGTATTATTTCATCCAAGAAGAGAAGCTATCTCTGCGCGGAGAGGTTGGCCCCGGTTATCGCTATGCCCGACAGGCAACTGATGGCAACGAGAGCGGCGACTGGGTGGTTTATGGCGCCGTAGATACCAGATGGGACGTGCTGGAGGGTTGGCGCCTGGAACATGACGCGAAACTGACGCTTTCAGAACCCAGCACAACGGTCACAACCCGATCGCAATTGAGCACGGCGCTGACCGAAGCGTTACGAGCAGGCCTCGCTTATGAGCTTCAATT
>JBCBGJ010000142.1:0-6460 GCA_038526925.1 Pseudomonadota bacterium | reverse complement strand
GGGAGGGGTTCGGGAGCGTCTCAGCCTCCAAGCTCTTTACGGCGACTGATGAGCGACGGAAGGCACCGTTTGCGAGATTGGGCCGCTGATTGATGGCGATGCCGCTATTTGGATGCAGGAGGCTTGTCAGCCGCTTTAAAGGCCGCTGACAAGATCTATCCACTCAGCCTCAGTCATGACCGTGACGCCGAGATCTTGGGCTTTTTTCAGCTTAGATCCGGCGCCCGGTCCGGCGACGAGAATATCGGTTCGTCCGGAGACGGATCCAGACACTTTTGCGCCAAGCGACGTCGCGCGTGCTTTCGCCTCATCGCGCGTCATGGCTTCCAGCGTGCCGGTGAATACGACGGTTTTGCCAGAAACAGGGCTTTCGCTCGCTGGGGCTTCCCCATCTTGAATATCCAACTCCTGAATGAGTTCGGCCATCATGTCTCGATAGTGTGGTTCTGAGGCAAACGCCTTCAGGGCGCCAACGGCGGCGCCTCCGACGCCATCTATCGAAACGAGCGCCTGTTCTGCTTCACCATCGGGGGTGATACGCGCCGCCTCAACAGCGTTCCAGAACTCTGTCCATTTCACAAAGGTGCGTGAGAAGAGGTCCGATGTAGTCTGCCCGACATGCCGAATGCCCAGCCCGTTCAAAAACCTCGCAAACGGTGCCTTCCGTCGCTCATCAATCGCCGTAAAGAGCTTGGAGGCTGAGACGCTCCCGAACCCCTCCCATTCCGAAAGCGGCGGATAACCGGCCGCCTCAATTCGTGCGGGAAGTTGGAAAATATGCTGCGGTGCGCTGACAATCCCGCGCTCGTAAAACAGCTCAATCTGTTTGGCGCCGATACCATCAATATCGAGAGCCTTGCGCGAGACGAAGTGCTTCAAGCGCTCAATCGCCTGCGCCGGACAGATTAGTCCACCTGTACAGCGCCTGCGCACGTCCTCCTTGCCTTTGTCGTCAATTTCGCGAACGGCCGCCGAGCCGCACTCTGGACAGAAGTGAGGCATCTCAAAGGGCGGTTCGCGCCCTGGTCGATCTGGATCAAGGACTCTAAGGACCTGCGGGATCACATCCCCAGCCCGCTGAATTTCAACCTGATCACCGACCCGCACATCGAGGCGTTCAATCTCTTCTTCATTGTGGAGGGTCGCATTCGAAACGACAACGCCGCCCACGGTGATCGGCTTTAAGCGCGCGACAGGCGTGAGCGATCCGGTACGTCCGACTTGAATGTCTATCGCCTCTAAAACGGTGACCGCTTTTTCAGCGGGAAATTTGTGCGCTATCGCCCAGCGTGGAAATCGACTGACTTTTCCCAAGCGCTGCTGCCAATCGAGCCGGTTCACTTTGTAAACGACGCCATCAATATCGTAGCCCAGCCCGGCGCGGCGTTCGATCATATCGTGATAAGCCGCGATCAGGCCTTCAACTTGGCCATGGGCCTTAAACAGGTCATTTGTGTCGAAGCCCCAGGCGCTTAGTGTTGAAACAGCGTCGACCTGGGTCTCGGCGAATGGCTCTGAAACTTCGCCCCAAGCATAGGCGAAGAATTTGAGCGGACGCTGCGCCGTCACCTTGGGGTCTTTCTGACGCAAGCTTCCGGCTGCGGCATTCCGCGGATTCATATAGAGCTTCCGCCCAGCAGCTTCTTCGACCGCATTGAGCGCTGCGAAGGCCTCATCGCTCATATAGACCTCGCCGCGAATTTCGATGCGCGATGGCCACCCTTCACCCTTTAAAACCTCAGGGACATCATCAAGCGTTCGGGCATTGGCGGTGACATCTTCACCGACTTGGCCATCCCCTCGTGTCGCAGCTTTCTCGAGCTTACCGTCTTGGTATGTCAGGCTGAGTGAGAGACCATCAATTTTGGGCTCTGCCGTGATCTCTAAGGGTTCTGCATCATCTAGTCCCAGGAAGCGCCGAATTCGATCCGCAAAGTCTTGGACATCGTCGTCGGTGAAAGCATTGTCCAAGGACAACATCGGCACGCCGTGCTCGATCTTTCCAAATCCATCGCTGACCGCACCCGACACTTTATCGCTCGGACTATCCGACCGCTTCAGCGCAGGAAATCGCGTCTCAATCGCGAGATTGCGCTGACGCAGGGTATCATAATCCGCATCGGTAAGGTGCGGGGCATCATCGCCATAATAGGCTGCGTCTGCGAGTTTGATTTCAGTGACCAGCCGCGCAAGTTCTTTGCGGGCTTGGTCTTCGGTGAGCGCTTCAACCGCTATCTCATCATTCATGCCGCCTCCAGCAATTTCAATGCGGCGGCGCGCGCCTCATTGGTAATGCTGGAGCCTGACAACATTCGCGCAATTTCTTCAAGCCGTTGGCCATCATCTAATTGTGCAACATGTGTGAAAACTTGGTCTTGACCATTCATCTCTTTCATCACCCGCCATTGGCGCGTTGCGGCTGATGCAACCTGCGGACTATGGGTAACAGCGAACACTTGCCGATCTTTTGCGAGTTCCGCCAAGCGCTCACCAATTGCGGCAGCAACAGCGCCGCCAACGCCTTGATCCGCCTCATCAAAAATCAACGTGCAAGTACGTCCTGACTCGCTGAGGGCGCATTTCAGTGCGAGAGAGAAGCGCGCAAGCTCACCGCCAGAGGCAATCGCTTTAAGCGGACCAAAATTGGCGCCGGGGTTGGTCTGAACCTCAAACGCGGCGCGTTCCACGCCGCGGGCGCCGCTATCGTCCTCGCCGATGGACGTAAAGGCAACGCGGACGCGGACACGTTCTAAGTGCAATGGCGCGAGCTGCGCCTGAATATCTTGCTCGAGGTCGGTCGCTTTCTGCTGACGGCCATCACTCAGCCTCTTAGCTGCAGTTCTCCAGGTCGCTTCCGTTTCCGCCTCGACCTTTGCCGCTTGCTCGAACGCCTCTGCATCAGAATCGCAAAGCGCCAACTCTGCTTGATACCGTTCTAGCGTGTCGGCAAGGAGCTCTGGTTGGCTGTCATACTTTCGAGCCAGCGCCCGCAGCGCAAATAGACGCTCTTCGACGGCCGCGAGTTGTGTCGCGTCATGGGCCGCATACTGAGATAGCGTCGATACGCAGCTCTGAGCCTCAGAAAGCTCAATCAGAGTTCGCTCAAGCGCATCAGACGCGCCGCCGGCGACCTCTGGCAGTTTATCATCGAGTGTCTCAAGCCCCGGGATACGGACAATTCTGTCGACGGCCTTGGCCGCGCGCATCAAAGCATCTTCTAGTTTCGGATCCGCAAGCGCTTTGGTCGATTCACTCACGGCATCGGTAATACGTTCTGATTGAAGCAGTGCCCCTCGGCGGGTTGTCAGCACTTCGAGTTCGCCCTGCTCCGGCGCCATGCTTGAGAGCTCCTCCACAGCGAAGGTCAACCATTCTTGCCGCTCTCTCGCGGATAGGACGTCCGCTTCTAATTGCTGACGCGCCGCTCTCGCGGTTTCGAAGGCAGACCATGCCGCTCGGCAGCTCTCTACGTCTGCTTCTAAACCGCCATAAGTATCCAAGAGTTCCAAATGTGTTGACGGACGCATCAATGCCGAGGCTGCATGCTGCCCATGAATTTCAACGAGAACTTCCGCCAATTCTGAGAGAACGGCCGCAGCAACTGATTGCGCATTTACAAACGCGCGCGAGGGTCCGCTTCGGGACACCGCTCTCCGCAAAATGAGCATTTCATCCGTTCGATGCTCGATGCTGTGCCGATGCAGGATGTCCCACGCTGGATGCGTAGACGGTAAAGAGAACTCAGCCGTGATATTGGCTTGATCACTGCCTGCTCGGACCTGCTTGCGGTCTGCGGGGCCTCCCATGACGAGCCCGAGCGCATCCAGAATGATTGATTTGCCTGCCCCGGTTTCGCCGGTAAGAGCCGTGAATCCATTGGCCGCCTCAAGATCGAGGCGATCAATTAGTACGAATGATTGGATCGAAAGCGCGTATAACATGCGCTCTTAATACCAAAGGAACAAAATGAGAACAAGTGCTATTTTCCGCCAGGTATAAGGCGCTGTAGCCACGTCCTTTTTTGCTCCTCCGTCGCGCCTTCGGGGTCAAGCCCCTGCCCACTCAGCAGCCGATATGAGTATTGGTACCAAACGCTCTCTGGGAAATTGTATCCCAGAACCGCGCCAGCGGCGAGCGCCTCCTGTTTAAGCCCCGTCGAAAGATACACTTCAACGAGGCGATGAAGCGCTTCTGGTGTGTGGCTGGTCGTTTCATAGTCGCTCACAACCGTCCGGAAACGATTGATTGCCGAGAGATGCTGATTGCGGCGCAGATACCACCGACCAATTTCCATCTCTTTCCCGGCGAGCTGATCACTCACCATATCGAGCTTGATCGAGGCGTCACGAGCATAGTCAGACTCTGGATAACGTCGAACGACGTCTAGGAGCGCATCGCGTGCGAGCTCAGTGGTCTTTTGATCGCGGCCTACGTCCATGATCTGGTCGAAATAGCTCACAGCGATCAGGTAATACGCGTAAGATGCGCCTTGTCCGGCTGGATTGAGCGACAAATAGCGCTGAGACGTCGTAATGGCCTCGTCATAAGCGCGTGATTCGTAAGATGCGAAGGCCGCCATAAGCGAAGATCGGCGCGCCCATTCAGAATATGGGTGCTGGCGTTCTACTTCGTTGAACAGCAGGATAGCCTGCTGGAAATCTCGACTGTCGAGTTCTTCAACGGCACGCGCATATAGCTGCTCGACCGGGCGCTCAACATAGGCCAATTCTTGGCGGCGATTTGAGTTCTGGCAGGCCGTAATTGCTAGCGTTGAGGCCATTGTCGCAATCAGAGCGAAGTGTACTTTACGCATGAGAATAAATGCCCATTGTTGGTTTGGCGCCAGTTTCCCCACGAGGCGAATTTTGTAAAGTGCAACACTGTGCCCAGACGCCAAATGTGAATGCGTTTTACACACTTGTCACAAAGAGCGTTCGACCTAGTTTCCTATTTGAGATGGTATGCACTATTCCGTGCCGCCACGCGAGAATGCTATGACAGACCTTGAAAAAACCTACCTGACAGCGAGTGAAGTAGACCGCCTTGTTGGTGACCGAATTCGTCGGCGTAGAATACTAATGGGCTTAACTCAAGACCAACTGGGTGAGTCACTGGGCATCTCATACCAACAGATTCAAAAATACGAGACTGGCGCAAACCGCGTCAGTGCCGGCCGCCTTTATCTCATCGCTTCTCGCCTCGAGGTATCGCCGGGCTGGTTTTTTGATCCCGTAAAATCCGACGCCTCAAGTGAGGACTTTGACGAGTTAGGTTCGTCTCGGCTTCTAATGGAATTTGTGCGGAGCTTCGCCCGGATTAAGGATGAGCGTCTCAAAGGTGTTTTGGTTTCTTTGGTGCGCGCTATGGCGGACGAAGAGGTTGAAACCGACGCGCCGCTGGCGAGCAACGGTGCCCACGAAGAAACGGCTTCGATTCGATAAGATCCCAGTCGTTCCGGTTGCTGGCAAATCCCCTGTAAGCCCCTGTAAGCCCCTGTAAGATATGAAAAAGGGAGGTCAAAAAGACCTCCCCTCTACACTCTACGCGATACTCTACTATTTGGGGTCATACTGGAAATTCGGGAATTAGGGAACCCGCACAGACCAGCATGACCAAAACGTAAAGCTTAGCCCGTGACCGTTTTAGCAAGGGCACGTGCTTGTGCCTTCCAATTATCACGTGTCATGCGGCCAGGAAAACGCAGCATACCTTCCAGCGATTCCATTTGCGCTTTACGCAGTTTGGCAATCTGCCAGAAGTGATAGATCCCAGCATCGTTCAAACGACGCTCAAGAACCGCACCAACACCCTTAATCAGTTTCAGGTCGTCGATTTTACCAAAAGGCTTTGCGATACCACCATTGTCGTTGGTGACAGGCGCAGTGGCAGCTTTTGGCGCTGCTTTCGCTTTTGCAGCTTTAGGAGCAGCCTTCGTTTTGGCTTTTGCTTTTTTAGCTTTCTTCGGTTTTTTGGTTTTTCCACCAACAGAAGCAATTTCTTCGCTCAAACGCTCAACACGCGCTTTGACTTTCTCATCAGCGCCGTCAGCGTTCGCACGCAGATCAGCAACTTGCTCTTCAAGATCGTCGAGTTTGCTGTGCAGCTTTTCCGCTTTTTTAGACTTCAGAGAGAACTGCTTGATGCCGAGGGCTTCACGCATCCGCTCCATGCGAGCTTCAAGACGCTCACGCTGGTCTGCTTGGAACTTAGAAACAACTTCAGTCGCTTCGCCAGTTGCTTCCGCAACGCGGCCGCGAACCTTTGCAGCTTCTTCTGCAACGCGGTTCATTTGCTCTGTCATGCGAGAAATCGCTGTGTTTGAAGACAAACGCGCACGAACGTCGCTTTCAATCTCTTCACCGCGAGCAACCAGATCTTCGAACAAGACTTCGCCTTGGCCGCTGACTTTGCCAACGCCTTCTGAAGCTACGTCATAGGCTTTGCCATAGGCACCAACGCC
>JBCBGJ010000141.1:0-6466 GCA_038526925.1 Pseudomonadota bacterium | reverse complement strand
GTGATCCATGCTGACCTACCGCGCAACAAAGAGGGTTTGTTGCACAGGTCTGGCCGCACGGGACGCGCGGGTCGCAAAGGCGTTTGCGCATTGATCGTTCCCGTGCGTGCGCGGCGCCGAACAGAGCGCCTCCTCCAAGACGCGAAGGTCGAAGCGGAATGGCGCCTACCGCCATCCGCAGATGAGATTGAACTGGCCTTGAACGAGAAGCTACTGGTCAATGAGGTGCTGCAATCTCCGCCGAGTGAGGCGGAGCAACCCTTGAGCGATGCACTTCTGGAAAAGTATGGTGCAGAACAGCTCGCCGCCGCGATCATTCGCCTAACACGCGCGGCTGATTCTGCCCCCGAAGTTTTGCAAGATCCCGGCGCGCAAAAACCGCCGCGTGCACGAAAAGACGCTTATGATCCGGACCGCGAATTTCCTCGGCATGAACGACGTGAACGCGGAGAGCACGGCGGTCGGCGCGGAACTGATTTCCCAGATGGTCAATGGGTTAAGCTGGGGGTTGGACGAAAAAAGAAAGCCGATCCGAAATGGCTCATCCCAATGCTTTGCAAATCGGGTGGGTTTTCCCGCAACAGTATTGGCGCGATTCGCATCGATCCTGATGCCACACATGTAGAGCTAAAACCTGATGCCGCGCAGCGCCTTATGGAAGCGGCTGGTGAGAAACAGATCATCGATAAGAGCATTTGGGTTGGCCTCGCAGACGCACCCGACACATCGGCCCCTCGCCCCAAAAAGCGCGACGGGTTCAAAGGTGCGGGGAAAGGCAGAGGGCCGAAAAAAGTCCGTCGTCCAGATCAGGACAAGCCCGTCGGGACAAAGCTCAAAAAGAAACGCACCGGCCCGAAAAAACCTCGCGGGCCGAACGGCGAGAAGAAACGAAGCAAGAAACCGCCAAAGAACCAGTAACTTGTAACGCCAAATTGAACGAATTCCCCAGAGTTCGACTTGACCGCCTAGCCGGCGTTGCGTCAGATGCCTGAATGATCGGGGATTGGCATCAAGTTCGTAAATGAGTGACGGCAAAACGGCAGCCCTTGGCCCCTCTATGACGGCGCACCAAGTCCTGTCTGGACTGTATGCGAGCCTATCAGACTATACTGAATATGAAGCTCTATTCGAAGCGTTCGACCAGTATCTGGATGAAGACTTTTCTCCCGAAACCTCGGACGCAGTTTGGCAGAACTTTTTCAAACAGCATTTTGTTAGAGCAAACGAGTTTTTTGAGAAAACTCACACAGATTTGGAGACCGCCAGTCGATATGTCTCGCGCCAGCCGGTGCCCGCCGCAGTCCTAAATCCAAGCCATGCCCTCATGGCCACAAACGCTCTATTCGATGAAGTGTTTCCTGACGCCGAAACGAACAATCTCCTGGAAGAGCTCAAGTCTACCAAGCAATGGAGTTTGGTTCCAAAGCTTATCGATGGGAAACTGGATACCCCAATCCTTATTCAAACCGGGCGCGATGATGGAGAGATTGAGGTTCTGATCATCTCCCCGATTGAGTTGCTTGATGAGACCCTGGAACGAAGGACAACTTGCCTGGCCCTGCGTCTCGCCAAGCCGATTTGGAAACCTCAATTGGAAGAGCTGCTGGTCGGAGTCTATGACCTGACGCGCTCTGAAATCGAAATCATCAAATCGATTTTTGAGGTGGCTGATCTAACCTTGGTCGCCAAACGCCGCGAACGCTCTATCCGAACCGTGCGGACGCAGCTGGCGAGTATCTACAACAAGATGAATGTCAGCGGGCAAACGCAATTGGTCATTCTGATTGCGAGCCTGTTGCAATTTACCGGATTGGACGAGTCACATCTAGATCTGTCCTCAGATCAGGATCGCACCCTTCCACTGCATACAATCAACCTCAGATCAGGTCCTGTTTCATACACCGAGTATGGGGACATGAGCGGGCGGCCCGTTTTACTCATCAACACATCAATGCCGCCCGAAATGAATCTGAGATTTCGCGATACTTGCTCACGCGCGGGCTTACGCATCATTGCCCCTTACAAGCCAGGCAGCGCCGAGAGTGCAGAGCGAAAAAGAACACTCGGCCCCGAAACACTTTGCCACGACTATGCGGAACTCCTGAACCATTTAGAAATCGACTCTGCCGTGATCGCGGGGACAGCTTCTGGTGGGCTTTACGCCCTCGATTTCGCAAAAGCTTATCCGATGCGAACAGTAAAAGTTGTGCTCGTTGATACGGGGCTCCCTTACGCCTCAAACAAAGAAATCAGGGCGCTCCCTAAAACCATGAAGCGCATCATGATGACGGGCCGATACATGCCTGACGTCCTGCTCGCGCCTCACAAAATCATCGCGGCAAATTTCAGGCGGTCTAAATCTGGAGAGGCACGTGTCGTCGACTATTTTTTCCAAGATAGCCCCATCGATGCTGACCTAACGCGCCAGAAAGGCGAGTATTATCAACTTACGCGCAGAATGATCAGTTACTCCTTTGAGGATGTGCCGCGATTGGTCAGTGATATTTGTCGGTGGGCGAAAGACTGGTCTGCGAGCGTGAATGCCGTGGTGAAAACGCACCCGATTGCATTTGTGCACGGCGCCGAAAACACGATGTTTCGGACTTCGCCCATTGCTGAGTTTTGCCGAGAGAATGATCAGGCTGCTTTGTTTGAGCAGAAGGAGCTGAGTCAGTTACAGGTTTTCGTAAAGCCTGAAGCTTTTACCGAGGCCGTCCTCGCCTAGGGCGAAATCAGCTCATACATCAAATGACGTATGCGCCCGGCTTAGACACCGCGCAGATTGTCTCTTCAGAATTGTGGAGGACAAAGGCAGTGCTGCATCGATTGATTTTGCTTTTCTTGGTTTTCGGCTGGGTATCCTTGGGGGGACACGCGGACGCTGAAACAGACGAGTTTGCAAAGCGTCAGCAACAATATCGATCAGCCTGCCAAACCCTCGGCGCTCCGAATATTGATTGCACGTGTGTCGGCAAACTGCATGCAACATGGTCTCACCTCAGTCCGTCGCCAGAGTATGCAGATTTCCTGTACCAAATGTATCGCAACAATATCGGATTGACCCACCAAATGGATGAGTCTCTCGCAATTGCTGCCGGAAGCTTAGGCGGCGAGACGGGATTCATGCTGGCGCAAACCAATAGTTTCGATCCGTATTCTGATGCAGATCCGTTCCAGGACAATAGCGTTGGCGGATGCGTGATCCCAGGCGCGGCGCGCGCTAGCGTTCCTGCAGCGCCGAGAAGTGCAGTCTTCGCAGATTATCTTGAGCTGGCGCAAACGACACTTGGTTGGCAGAGACAGCCACAATGCGTTGTCGGCGAGCTGGAGAAACTGTTCGACGAACCAACATTCGACGCTCATTTTCGGCGCACGCGCAAAGCAGATAGCGAAGAGCAAATCGCGGCGGACTTTGGCGTATCAGTCGGTGAAGTCGAAGCTATGATCGCCCGTGCGAGCGGCATCTATGACGCCATGGGCGTGACGTCTCGCAATCCAGACAATTACTGTATGGCGCGCCTTGCGGCTGAAGATTACGGCACAGGTGAGATTAGAGCGCGGTTCGTCAGATCAGATGCTGAACGCCTCGGTCCTCCGCTCGGTTTGGAAAGTATCGACGTGACTCGGCCCGCTCCAAAACCCGTCGACCAAATGGCCTTGGCGATGGCAGAAATGGAAGCCGTACGCGCAGAAATGGAGGGCGCACCAAGCCGCGAAGACGTCCTCGCTGAGGCTGAAGCCATGGAAGAGTTCCAAATGGCGAAGCGTATTCAGCAAGGCGGAGCCGCTGACATCACGCGCGCTGAACAGGATGCGGCCTGTCTCGACTCTGGATACGATCAAGCGTTTTGCGGTTGTTTCTCTGAAGGGTTCGAAAAGGACATCGCGCCGCAAAGCGGTTCGAGCAAAGCAGCTCTTCTTGGAATGGTCATAGGACAGGGATTGCCTGCCGAGAAAATGGTATCGCTGATGCAGGGGGCTGACGACGCAACCGTGCTCCGTATGACACCGGCAATTCAATCTTTGGTGCAAACATGTGAGGCGACGTCAAACCAAGCTGCCGTAAGTGAGACGCTTAACGGCGATGGCGGACCGCGGGATCAGTATGAACGTATTTGTCTGCACGGCGATCCTGACAATACGCGCTTCTGCTCATGCGCCGCGGACCATCTCGACGAAAATCTAGAAGCGGACGAACTCAAACTGCTTGTCCGGATAGAAGGTGCGTCGCTGACGGAAACAGAGTTTTCCGAAATCGCCGGTGAAATGGGAATGAGTGAAGAGCAAGCCGCGATGGCCATCGCTACGAACCCACGCATCACCAGCGCCATGATGGGGCTCATGGGCGCTTGTTTCTAGACCCGTACATTTGGTCCCAAACAAATATAACGAGAGCAACGAATATGAAGTCTTATCTGATCGGCCTTTCAGCCTTTGCTTTGACCGCATGCGGCGGTGGGAATTCAACATCCAACAGCAATACAGCCTCAAATGGATGCCCGCCTGCCGTGAAGAACGAGAATAGCCTCCTAGTCTCAGGACGCTATGAGGGCGGCATAGACGCGATGATTGAGTGGAACCAATGGCGCGATGAGCTGCCTCCTCGCAGTTGTGCGGGATCACTTGGAAATCTGATGCCAAGCCTGCCTGAAGGATTTGGCGTCTTTCCAGAACTAAAGCCGCCGATCATGTCTGAAGACCATATCTATATAAGATCGTCCCGCATGCCGGACGATCTTTCCCCTGACCCGGTCACGACACAACCACGCCCGCCTGTCGACAATGAAATCATCAATATCGAACTGGTGATTTGGAGTAACGACGAAATGACGAATTTTGAGAGATACCTCTCCAATGCACGAGAAGGCAGCGACTATCTCAAATACAATTTGAACGGCCAACCGGTGTATTCAATTGCCGAATACGGGGCCTTCCCGACAACGGACAAGATGTCTCGAGGTTTGATGATGCGCTTCCCCGGCAATCTCGTCGCGAAGGTCATGCACAAAGACATTTACTCAACACAGGGCGACGTGCTGGCGCAACCTTCGGTGTTCAAGGACATCCTGCTGGAGCTCCAATCCTAACCGAGCAAAGGCAACTTCACGGAGGTACGGCAAATGAAAACGGCATGGTACATTTCCATCTTTCTAGCAGGTTTTGTTTCGGCATGCGGAGGCGGCGACCAAACTTCGACCGTAACGGATTCGGAAATAGTTGCTGAAGCCGACGAGCAAGATAGCGCCCCGGAGCTGGTTGCATGTCTGCAAGACCTTGCCGCGACCTCAACACACCCGATCGTTCAAACGTTCGCGACAACGGCGGCGCTGGATGGCGCGGAGCCCCCGACCGAACTGAGTGAGGACGAGGCCTTTATCGTAGCCATGTTCCTACAGTCCGTCGTTAAAAACTGTGAGGTGAACTAAGATGATATTCACTCGATCCCTCTGTGTTATTTTTCTCTCAGCTCTATGTTTTCTGGCGCAGCCAAGCTCAGCTCAAACAAGTCTCATCCCTGAGATCTTTGGCGGCTCCGACCCAGCGGCGTGCCAGAAAAAATGTAAGGATGTCAAAGATCAGTGCCGGAAAGAAATTGATCGCCTCAAAACCGCTTGCAAGGTCACAGGCAGATCAATCCTGTGCGACAGAGCCAAGGAAAACGGGTGCGCCGCCAGCCAGAAGTACTGCGAAGCCATGCAGCAGGTCGATTTCGGCGACTCCGCTTGTAATCCGCCGGCTCCCTTTTCAGACAATAAGCCAGGCGGTTCCGGCTCCGGCGAACCTCACTATATTACGTTTGATGGTTTGCTCTATGACCTCCAAACTGCTGGTGATTTTATTCTCGCCGACACAACGGACGGCGAATTCGCTGCACATGTTCGGATTGAACCTTGGACCAGCGCGACGAGCGTCCAAACCGCTATTGGACTTCGGTTCAATGATGTCATCATCAACTACGATAACCGGACCAACGCGTGGACCTTCACCCATCGCGGCCAAACGATAGACCCAAGCCAGGCGTTCTTAACCCCGATTGACGGCGTGCTGGTTGCGAAACTGGGCGGAAACGAATTTGTCGTCTTGAAGCCAAATGTCGCTTCTGTTCGCATCGGACGACACGGTTACCTCAACATCGATATCGATCTGCTCTCTGGGCAAACCAGCCGCGGCCTCTTGGGCAATAATGATCAAAACCCCAACAACGATTTGATTGTGCCAGAAGGCGCAACTCAAAGAGATTGGATCCATGGGCCGTATACGGATGAATTACGCCTGATGGAGAACTCCCCCCTTCTGCCGTACACTGAAGGAAAGTCCGCGAGGGACTACGCCGTCGAAGGACACCCTGTTTTTGCAGGGCCAATAAGCGCCGAAGCCATGGCGAATGCCAAACAGGCCTGCGAAGCCAAACGGCTCGAATTCCCTTGGCTTGTGATCTGCATTCACGACGTCGCTTTGACCGGTG